>CAZYBY010000168.1:0-3435 GCA_964645385.1 uncultured Sphingobacterium sp. | reverse complement strand
TCGCTATTTTCGAATCAGATGTTCCTAAATAAAATGGAATACAATACGCTTCTGTATCCCAATAAGTAGAACCTCCATATTTCTCACCAGTAAATCCTTTCGGACCAATATTTAATCGAGGATCTCTACCAGTGTATGTTTGATTTAATTGGAATATATTAAAGCGAATTCCTTGTTGGGCAGCAACATCACCATCAATAGTTATATCAGCATTCTTCCAAACATCCGCCCAAGAATTTATATGACGAGATTTTAATTCTTCATATCCAAGTTCTCTTGCTTTAGAAAGATTATTCGCACAAGCTTTTTCTAATTCAGAATTTTCGTAATACATATTGGAAACTATGCTCACATATTTTTCTGTAGTATATGTTTTGCCTTTCTCCATTTGTATTTCCCAAAGTGAATTAACATTCCATTCTGATGAAGAATATTGAACAGTATTTATTTCAGATTGATCAACAAAAGTTTTTACAAAGAATCCTTCACAAACTTCGAAATGAAGTTTATTGGTTTTCGAACTTAACCAAGCTTTATTCGCATCAGATTTTTCAGCTATTCTCGACCAAAATATTTCATCGTAATTCGAGTCTTTATTTTTCACATACGAATCTATTCCAGAATTCCATTTTAGCTGAGCATCTTGATGTGCTGTAATTGAATAACGAATGCAAGCTAGTTCATCATCCTCTTTACTCATAAAACGTTCAATAGTTACGCTGAACTTTTTACCTGTTGAAGTTGTGTAATCAAAACTACGCATCAACATTCCAGTTTGCATATCTAAAATACGTTTGAAATTTTCAGGAGTATTTTTGAATAGATCTATACTTTCTGCATCGATTTGAATATCCATTTTAATCCAATTCGGGCTATTCAACACTTTTGCAAAATATTCAGGATATCCATTTTTCCACCAACCTACTCTTGTTTTATCAGGATAATAAACACCAGCTATATAAGAACCTTGTAATGATTTACCAGAATAAGTCTCTTCAAACATCGCACGTTGTCCCATCTTTCCATTGCCAATACTGAAAATACTTTCAGCGGCCTCGTGCATTTCAGGATTAAATCCTTCTTCAATAATTTGCCAATCGTTATGTAAAAAATAATTCTTCATTTAAATACTCTAAAAAATCTTAACTAATTGTTCGTAATTCAATGATGTTAAATCAGGCTTCACAACATCCGCTTCTGTTAACACCTCTTTATCTCCTATTCCAATAGAGAAAAAACCTCCAGATTTTGCAGCACGAATCCCGCTAATGGCATCTTCAAAAACTATACATTCAGAAGGTAAGCAATTAATCTCCTTTGCACCTAATAAAAAAACCTCTGGGTCGGGTTTAGACTTAGAGGTTTTTGTACCATCAATAATGGCGTCGAAATATTTTGTAATATTTACTCTATCAAGTATAAGCTTAGCATTTTTACTTGCCGAGCCCAATGCAATTTTAATATTATTTGATTTTAAATCTGATAGCAATTCTTTGCAATTAGGCAAGACCTCGTCTTCTGGCATTTGATTTACCAATTCGAGGTACCAATTGTTTTTTCGTTCTTTCCAAACTTCTCTTTCGGAAGCTGTAGCTTTTATAGAAGTTTTGCTCAAGATATAATCTAAAGAAGCATCTCTAGATAATCCTTTCAATTGTTCATTATCGTGTTCTGTAAAATCGACACCTAAATCGTTTGCCAATCTTTTCCACGCAATAAAATGATATTTAGCTGTATCTACTAATACTCCATCTAAATCAAAAATACAGGCTTTCATCTTAAACGATTTCTTGTTGAAATTGATATTTAATATGATACTCTAGCAAGTTCACAATTGGCTCTTTAATTATCTTCCCTAGAGAAACATTATTTTCCTTAGCAACAATTTTCAATTCATCTTGAAAATGAAAAGCTACAGAACCAATGAAATGCACAGGCATTGATTGATAATTCTCGAAACAACAAACATGATATTCGAAAAATTCTCTCAATCCTTGCATTACAAATTTATTTATAAAAGGATGTTCTTTATGTCGACCTACAAATCTTGTAAAGCTTGCTAAGTAAACATTTGCGTGCGGTTTGTTATATACGCGATCGAAAATCATTTCCTTTGTTAAACCAAATTCTTTTTCGAAATCGAAGGCAATCTCTTTTGGTAATTTTTTATATAAATATGCAGCGATTAATTTCTTCCCGAGATATGAACCAGAAGCTTCATCGCCTAAGATGTATGCTAATGCAGGAACTTCTTCGTAGATTGTTTGTCCGTCGAACATACAAGAATTAGAACCTGTACCGATGATACAAGTGATACTTGTTCCACCGTCATACGTAGAAAAAGCTGCAGCTTTCATATCATGTTCTACAAAAACATTTGCTTTAGAAAATGCTTTCTCTAATGCACGCTTAACAATTAAATTAAGATCTGAGTTCTCGCAACCAGCTCCATAAAAATAAACGCGTTCAACTTTTTCAGCGATATGTACTAAATCTTTATGCGACAAAATATCGTCGTAAATAAAATCTGTACTATGAAAAAATGGATTATATCCCATGGTTTTATATAAATCCATGTAATTCCCTGATTGATCAACTAATAACCAATCACACTTTGTCGATCCGCTCTCCGCAATTAAATACATTTTTATAAATTTTATTTATATAATTTTATTATGTTTACCTAATTGAATTGCTTAAATTAGCTATGCAATTTAGTAGTAATTGTACAAAATACAATAAGTATTTCTTTTGAAGAAAAAAAAATGAAAAATAAACAGTCTTACTTCCAAAGTTACGTCTCTGTAGATTGTGTTGTTTTGGGCTATGATGAAGTTGAAAATAGATTACAAGCACTGTTAATTAAGCAGAAAAACCCTAATAAACAGAATGTTGAAAGTTTTAAGTCGCAATTTGCCTTACCTGGGGACTTAATAAAGGATGATGAGAGCTTGGATGATGCTGCGAACAGAATTTTAAATGAGTTAACACATATAAAAGGGCTTTACCTGCAACAATTCTACACTTTTGGCCAACCTGAAAGGGTATCCGACCCAAAAGATATGGAGTGGTTAAAAGGATACCGAAAAGATCCAAATGCAAGAGTTATCACTGTTGCCTATTTAGCCTTAGTAAGAATAGATCATATTAGTCCTTTAGCAGGCTCTTTTGCCGAAAACACTATTTGGAGAAGCATAAAAAAGATTCCTAAGCTCGCATTCGACCATAATACTATTTTATCGAAAGCCTTAGATATCATTAAAGAACACCCAGAACAACATATAATGGGGAGGGAATTGCTCCCACCTAAATTTACATTAAGTCAGCTTCAAAATTTATACGAAGCCATGTCGAATGTACAATTAGACAAGCGTAATTTCAGAAAATCGATTAAAAATGCTGATTATCTTGTTCCATTAGATGAAAAACAAAAAG
>CAZYBY010000167.1:0-3609 GCA_964645385.1 uncultured Sphingobacterium sp. | reverse complement strand
GATAGCTATCGAGACTCAATACTTAAAACTATCTATGTATAAACATTTATTCTTCGACCTCGACCATACGCTTTGGGATTTTGATGCCAACGCAAGGGAGACGTTATTAGAGCTGTATGATGTTTATGATTTACCCAAATTAGGCATAGATTCGGCGGAGGATTTTATTCAAATTTATACAGAGCATAATCATCGTTTATGGAGAGATTATCATAATGGCATAATAAGTAAGGTAGAGTTAAGAAGTTCGCGCTTCAGATTGACATTTGAACATTATAATATTCCAGAGCAATTAATTCCAACAAAGTTTGAAGATGATTATGTGAAAACTTGCCCTACGAAAACAAACCTATTTGAAGGAGCGCATGAAGTATTATCAATATTAAAAGAAAAATACAAACTGCATATTATTACAAATGGATTTTTAGAATCACAGGAAATGAAAATGGGCAGAACAAATATTCGCCAATATTTCGATGAGATTTTCGTTTCTGAAGTAATAGGTTTATATAAGCCTGATATTGCATTATTTCAGCATGCACTAGGAGTTGCAAATACTTCAGCTCAAGAATCGCTAATGATTGGTGATAGTTTAGAGGCAGATATTTTAGGAGCAAAAAATGCTGGCATAGACCAAGTTTATTTTAATCCAAATAATGACAAACATGATTTCGAAATTACCTATGAAATAAAATCACTGTATGAACTACTAAACATATTACCATGAGTTTGCAAAACAATTTTAATGCCCTTATCGAAACGATTACCCGATATTCATATAAATTGAATAATTATTCTGAAGAGTCGTTTCAACATAAAATTAATGCAGATGTTTGGTCACCTGCTGAAGTCTATGCTCATATTACTACCGCTAATAGATTAACGGTAAAGGGTATGAAGAAAGCAATTAATAATGAAGCCACCGAGGATAATTCATCTTTAAGCTGGCAAGCAAGAATAATATTCCTAACTGGTCGATTCCCGGCTGGAAGAAAAGCTCCAGAAGTTGTTGTAAGGAGAACACCCGAGTTAAAAAGTATCGCAGAAGCCAAAAATGCCCTTGATGAATTAGAATCGGAGCTCAATGAAGTATGGGATTTTCGTCATTCTTGGTCCAAAACTCAAAAATTAAAGCATCCCGCTCTAGGAATGCTAAATAATCAGCAATGGATCAAATTTATGTTGATTCACTCAAAACATCATTTAAAGCAATTAGATAGGATAAGGTCGATGAAATAACCTGAATTGTTAAAATTCTCAAATTCTTAACTTTAGCTTAAAACAAGGGGCTTATTTTTGTGTTGTTAAAACATCTATTTAAAGATTATGGAAACGACACAAACCCTAGTATTATTAACTGCTTTAGGCATTTTAGTTGCATTTTACTTTAGTCCTTACGATGTTAAGGTTGAAGAAGAAGATTAACATTTAACCTTAATTTAACATTGAATTTACATGCTAGCGATAGTTTTGTAAAAAAAAAACGATGACCAAAAGGCCCGTCGAAATTGTAGTAATCTCAGATGTTCATCTCGGGACCTACGGCTGTAGAGCAAAAGAATTGCTCAAATACCTCAAAAGTATAAATCCTAAAATGATCATATTAAATGGCGACATTATAGACATGTGGCAATTTAGTAAGCGTTATTTCCCTGAAGAGCATATGAAAGTAATTCGTAGAATTCTGAAGTATGTATCTGCAGAAGTACCAGTTTATTACCTAACTGGAAATCATGATGAAATGCTAAGGAAATTTGCAGATTTTGAAATAGGATCTTTAAAATTATGTAACAAGTTAGTATTGGAGTTAGAAGGTAAAAAAGCATGGATATTTCATGGAGATGTATTTGACGTAACCATGCAATACTCAAAATTTCTAGCAAAACTTGGTGCAGTTGGGTACGATACATTAATTCTGATCAACACCTTAATCAATTATTTTCTTGTAAAATTTGGTAGAGAAAAAATGAGTTTATCAAAAAAGATAAAACAATCGGTAAAAGATGCCGTGAAGTTTATAAACTCTTTTGAAGAAACTGCAGCCAATATTGCAATAGAGAAGAAGTATGACTATGTAATATGTGGACATATTCATCATCCAGAAATTCGTAAAATTAAAAATGAAGTTGGAGAAGTGATGTATCTAAATTCTGGAGATTGGGTAGAAAGTTTAACAAGTTTAGAATATAATAATGGTGAATGGAGCATTCATCATTTCGAACAAAATGAATATCCTGAAACTACAGATGAAGAAGAGTTGAAAGAAGAGAAAATGGAATTGAAAGATAGTTTGGATATCGGGAAGTTGTACAATGCGATTCTCAAGTAAGCTATTTCGAATTTCCGAATTCTTTGAAATAACTAAATAAAATCACGTTTTTTAGACAATAAGTTTTAAATAATATTGGTTCGAATTTTCGTAATTTCGGTAATTCGAAATCATCTCTATGAAGATACTATACGCCATACAAGGAACCGGTAACGGACATATAAGCAGGGCAAGAGATTTTATACCGGCTTTGCAAAAGCGAGCAGACCTTGATATCTTAATTAGCGGTACGCAATTCGATGTAAGTTTACCTCAAGAAATAAAATATAAATTTAAAGGTGCAGGATTTATTTTTGGTAAAAATGGTGGTGTAGATTATTATAATACGATTAAGAATTTTAGTCCGATTACATTAATAAATGATATTCGAAAATTAGATTTAAAACCTTACGATTTTATTTTAAACGATTTCGAGCCTGTATCTGCATGGGCAGGTAAATTGAAAAAGAAAAATGTAATAGCACTTAGTCACCAGGCTTCGTTTTTATCAAAAAATACACCACGTGCAAATTTTAAGGATTCATTTACTGAAGGATTATTTAAAAACTATGCACCGAGTAATAAACAAATAGCTTTTCATTTCGAGAAATACGATTCATTTATCAATACTCCAATTATACGTAAAGATATTCGTACGCTAATGCCAACTAATCTTGGGCATTACACTGTTTATCTACCAGCATATGATGATAAACTTTTGATAAAATTCTTGAGTACTATTACTGATGTTCAATGGGAAATATTTTCAAAATGGGAACGTAAGGGATATACAGAAGGCAATGTAAAAGTACTTCCAGTAAACAACGAAGCTTTTAACATTAGTATGGCTAGTTGCGAAGGATTGCTAACTGGTGGAGGTTTTGAAGCACCCGCCGAAGCTTTATATCTTAAGAAAAAAGTTTTTGTAATTCCAATGTTCGGACAATACGAACAAGCTTGCAATGCCGAAGCTATCCGACGATTAGGAGTTCCAGTAATCCAAGTTCTCGATACTAAAACTATTTCAATAATACATGATTGGGTTAAACACGGAGAAGTGGTAAATGTAGATTTCCCAGATAATCTTGATGAAGTAGTTGAGAAGATTTTTGAGACGAAATTTTGACCTTCGGTCCCGATGGCTATCGGGATTCGGACTTTCGGATCTTCGGAATTTAATACAACTGAAAAAATATCGCTGAAACAATCATTAATAAAATAAGCCCTTCCGATGCCCAAAGTGGTTTGGCTACTAAGAAGTAATACGACAAGAATACTGTTATAGGTGCAGCTAATAAAAT
>CAZYBY010000166.1:0-6045 GCA_964645385.1 uncultured Sphingobacterium sp. | reverse complement strand
ATGCTTGATATGGGATTTATTCATAAAATTAACAAGATTCTTGAAATTGTTCCAAGAAAGCGTCAGAACATGCTTTTTTCGGCAACGATGAGTGAAAAAGTAAAAACCTTAGCAGGTGATTTCTTAGAGTTTCCAATTGTAGTTGAGATTGCGCCACAAGCGACTCCAGCCGAGAAGATAGAGCAATACCAATACAAAGTACCAAACATCAGAACTAAAATTAATCTTTTACAGAAGTTCTTAGAAAACAAAGAAGAGTTTAAGAAAGTTATAGTGTTTTGTAAAACTAGGCAAACCGCAGAAAACCTTTTCCATTATGCTGAGCGCATTTATGGCAAAGATGAAGTAAGAGTAATTCATGCGAATAAAGGCCAAAACACGAGAATAAATAGTATTCAGGCGTTTAAAGAAGAAGACGTTCGTATACTAATTGGGACAGATGTAGCTTCAAGGGGAATTGATGTGGCTAATGTTTCGCATGTTATAAATTTTGATGTACCACTTATTCATGAAGATTATGTGCACAGAATCGGTAGAACAGGTAGAGCAAAACAGTCGGGTGTATCAATAACATTTTGCAACCCAGCCGAAGAGTATCATATTGCAAAAATCGAAAAGTTAATTAGGCAGAAAATAAAGATTGTTGAGGTGCCTGAAGCCCTTTATATTCAAGACACTCCCTTTGCAGAAGCACAAGAAATTGCGAAAGAAATTGATTTACAAAAACGAAAAGAAAACCCTGATTTTAAAGGTGCTTTTCATGAGAAAAAACATGCAGGAAGTAAACTAACAAAACACCTCTCTAATGAGGCATACAAGAAAGCAAAAGACAAAGAAAAAAGAGATAAATTAAGAGGTAAAACCAAAGATAATAGAGGTAAAAGTAGAGGAAGAACAAAATAGTACATTTTAAGAATGAAAACAGCAGAAATCAACATTAAGGTCGCATTAGACGATAATAACTTACCAGAAACCATAAACTGGAAATCCACAGATGGAGAAAAGAAAGAAGAAGTTGCTTGTAAAGCAATGATCTTAGCTTTATGGGACCATCAGTATAACAACACTTTACGCTTAGATTTGTGGACTAAAGACATGCCTGTAGATGAAATGAAGCGTTTTTTTTATGAAACATTAATGACAATGGGCGATTCATTTTTAAAAGCAACGAATGAGACTAATATCGTAGAAGATCTTCGCGACTATTGTGCACACTTTGCAGAAAAAATGGATTTGAAAGTACAAGGCTAAAATTGGCATAGAATTTACTATATTGGAGCATTATTTATCCAATATATTTTGAAAGCAATAAACCAATTCAAGTTAGCAAGCTTATTCACCCTAGGTTTGCTTATCTTTTTTAATTTGAATTCATTTGCTCAACTTAAAGTTAGAGCTGAAAAAAACATACCAAAAATGGTTAACCAGGTTCTTGTAGGATCTGGTGTAACCGTTAAAAACGTCATATTTAGAGGTGATACCAATGCTATAGGAATTTTTGATGGAAGAAATTCTAATATCGGATTAGATAGTGGTATCATTATTTCCACAGGATATGCAAAAAATGCTGTAGGGCCTAACAATACAAAAGCAAGTACATCCTTACAACGTCCATTAGGTGATGGGGACTTAAATTCTCTTTTAAGTGGTAGTGTTACAAAAGATGACGCCTCTCTACAATTTGAATTCACACCTGTTTCATCAAAAGTTACATTTCGTTTCGTATTTGCATCTGAAGAATATCCTCAATGGGTAGATTATCCTTACAATGATATTTTTGCTTTTTTTATTAGCGGTCCTGGAATTGTTGGTAAAAAGAATATTGCGACAATACCAAACTCAACTGATGTTATTAGTATCAAAACTATTAATGCTGGTAAAAATTCAAATTTATATGTAGATAATGCCAATGGTACAAGTGTACAATACGATGGATTTACAAAAGTGATAGAAATATCTGCAGATAATCTTACACCTTGTAAAGCGTATGTTATTAAAATGGTTATTGCTGATGTTGAAGATTTCACCTACGATTCAGCATTCTTTTTAGAAGCTTTAAGTTTTAATAGCAAATCGGAGAACGATGCAAAAATTACAGCAAAGGTTCAACCTAATGGCAAAAAAATAATCCAAGAAAAATGTGATAGTACCTATTTTAGATTTGCCCGTTTAGGCACAGATCTTAGCAAAAAACAAAGAGTTAATTACGAAATATCTGGTACAGCAACTAATGGAGTTGATTATTTAAGAATACCAGATTCTGTAATAATTCCTATCGGTAAAACTTTTGCGGATGTGATTATAGTTCCTATTGATGATAACATTCCTGAAAACCCAGAAAGTGTTTTATTGAAAGTAACAAGCAATAGCTTGTGTGCGATATCTTTTGATTCAACAATGATTGAAGACTTTGATACTTTAAAAATAGTTGGATTTAAAACCATTGATTGTACAGGTGATACTGTATTTAAACAAGTGAAATATTCTGGAGGTTCATCGCATTTATCATTTACATGGACAGATAGTTTAGGAACGATTAAATCGGCAAGTGCAATACTACCAGCTTCTCAAGATAGTTTAACAATGTATATCATTTCAATTTATGATAGCTGCGTAAATACTACAACCATTGATACCCTATATGTTCCGCCAATTACTGAAGTTACATTAACTTCAAGTCAAGATACAGTTGTATGTGAAGGATCAAATATATTTTTTGTTGTAAAATCTTCTGTACCTGGATTACATTATAAATGGACAGCAACAACTCCAGCATTAGACCCTGTTGGGATTATTGCTAACGATACATTAATGACTACAGGTTACACTGTACCAACTGGTGTATACACTATCGTCGTCAGATGTGAAATGAATGATGAAAATTATTGCGCGGATCCAATTGAATTTAAAATAAGATGTATACCTAAAGGTGTATTCGGGCCAGAAATAGTTTATGTATGTAAAGGAGATAGTACTCGGTTAAGAGCATATGGAGGTGGCTCGTATAAGTGGACACCATCTTCAGGAATTGTAGGCAATGATACAACTACAGCAAGTGTAATTGTGTACAAGGAAGGATTATACAAAGCTATCATTAAAGATACTATTGATTGTTTAAAAGAAGTTGAGATTCTCGTTAAGTTTGATACTATTCCTAAAGCTAACGCAGGGGAAAATATTATTATATGTGAAAGAAGTAGTGTTTTGTTATCTGGTTCTGGATCAGATTATGATACGTACGAATGGTCTCCAACTACAAGTTTAAGTAATTCAAAAACTGCTACTCCACTTGCAAACCCTTCTGTTACTACAACGTATTATTTGAAAGCAATTAACCATGCATGCTTTAGTTACGATAGTGTAACAGTATATGTAATTCAACGCCCTGAAATGGGATTGGAATATTTCTTAGATAGTTGTGCTAAAACTATCGCATTTACAAATACAACCGTTGGAACCGATAGTTTCTATTGGGACTTCGGAGATCATACTTACTCCTTAGAAAAAAATCCTATTCATAAATACGATACTACAGGAGATATCGTAGTGACATTAATAGCTAATCGTGGAACTGATTGTACTGATACATCTATTGTTAACTTCAAACTTATTGATGTTGATCCAAGTAAACGTGTGGTTCCAAATGCTTTCTCTCCTAATGGTGATAAAATTAACGATACATTCAAAATTACGGGTGGTAATGTTTCTTGTGCAATTGAAAAAATGAGTATCTACAATAGATGGGGAAAGCTTATGCATGAGATCAGTAATACTGATACTTGGGAATGGGATGGCCGAATCGGAGGTGATATAGTCCCACCGGGAGTCTATTTTTACTCAATCATCGGTAAGGGTTTTGAAGATGTGGGTATGGTCAATGTTATTTACTAATTTTAACTCAATTTAAATTAAATTAATATGAACGGTCATTATATTCATTTGTTAAGTAATCATTTCCCAATTATATTATTACTTACAGGATTTTTCGTATTAACATACGGATTATTCAAGCATATAAAAACTATAAAGCAAGTAGGCTTAATGATTTTGTTAGCATCATCTATATCAACAATACCCGCATATATTTCTGGAGAAGATGCTGAGCATGCAGTAGAACATTTAGCAGGAACGAGTGAAAGTAGTTTGGAAGAACATGAAGAAGGCGCAGAGTTTGCATTTATCTTTTCAGACATTGTTGGTGTATTAGCTCTAATTACATTATTGCTAAATTCAAGAGATCATAAATTATCATTATGGGCAAATAGAATTACTTGGGCTTTAAGCTTATTTACTATTTCTGTAATGGTAAGAGTTGGACAAACTGGAGGTCAAATTCGTAGACCCGAGTTAAGAAATAGTTCAATAACTGATACGACTCAATTTATTAACGAAAAAGAATCTGAAAAAGACGATGATTAAAAATTCCCTAAAAACAATTGCATTAATAATCTTATTTAGTTCAACTTTAAGTTTAAATTCCTGCAAACACGATATAGATTTATCAACAGCTCCAACAATATCGTTTAAAGATGATATACAAGCAATCATTGGTGGAAATTGCTCTATGAATGGTTGCCATGGCAACGACCCTCAATCCGAATTCTCATTAACTTCGTATAGTAAAGTAATGAGTGAAGGTGATATTAAGCCAGGTAATGCTAAAGCTTCGAAATTTTATCAAGTTCTACTAATTAATTTTGGTGAAGAGAAAATGCCACCTAATGGGCCATTAACTGATATTCAAATTAAAAAGATATTCATTTGGATTGAACAAGGAGCTAAGGATAATTAGTATTGGGTTCGAGTTTGTGTTTTATTTAGAAATTGTTATTTAGTATTTTTTATATTTTATGAAGAAAATAATTTTAATCGGTTTTGTTTTAATAGGTGGCTTGAGTGCTTGTTATTACGACAACTTTGAAGAGTTAAACCCTGGTTTAGGGTTAGCAGGTTGTACAGATACTGCGGGCGCAGTCGGTTTTACAGCGAAAGTGTTACCCATCATGACAGCTTATTGCGGAACAAATGATGCTGCATGTCATCAATCAAATAGTAGTACTGGTTTTTATATATTAAATACTAAAGCTGGTGTTGAAGTTGCTATTGCAGATGGAAATTTTATGAATTCTATAAAACATGAAAATGGCGCAAGCGCAATGCCTAAAAACTCAGGTAAGCTTGATGCTTGTTCTATTGCCGTAATAGAAAAATGGATAGCAACTGGTAAAGCAGACTAATTAGTATTAAGTATTGAAAACTAAAATCTAAAACTAAGATGAAATTTTTATTAAAAAATATATTTATAATGCTTGTATTCTTTGCATCAAATATTGCAAAGGCACAAGATACTGATCCTATGAAATTGTTGATGGATATGGCTCCTTCAGATGAAAATGAACCTGTAACTGCTACATTTAAAGGAACAAGATTAATCAATCAACATACAATTGAAGTAGGTGGCAAACGTACTTTAGACTTTAGAATTGCTCACCGCTTTGGAACCTTCAATACAGGTTCCTATAATTTCTGGGGATTAGATGGTGGTGCAAGTATTCGTATGAGTTTAGAATACAGCTACGATGGAAGATTACAATTTGGCATAGGAAGAAGTTCCACAGAGAAAACATATGATTCATATTTAAAATATAGATTGCTTCGCCAAACAAAAAATAATTCAATGCCAATTAGTGTAACCATACTTTCTGGAATGTATTATACAAACTTACAAGGTTCTGCAGCTGTTATTTCTGGAGTAGATAAATTTAAAAATACTAGTTCGCGTTTATCATTTGCTCATCAAATAATGATTGCTCGTAAATTTGGAGAAAGATTATCAGTACAAGTAACTCCAAGTTATGTACACTATAATCAAGTAGATAAAATTAGTGATAAAAATGATACATATGCTGTTGGTGCCTTAGGTAGATATAAATTCACTAAACGAACAGCTGTTACATTCGAATACATGGCACGAGTGAATGAATTTTCAAGAACAAGTACATACTACGATTCAATGGGAATTGGTCTTGACATCGAAACAGGTGG
>CAZYBY010000165.1:0-19743 GCA_964645385.1 uncultured Sphingobacterium sp. | reverse complement strand
TTGAAGGTATGATTACTTCGATTTTGGTATTAGGGGCCAAACCACCTTTTATAAATATCCGTTGAGAATATTTTTATATACTAAGAATATTAGAAAAAGCAATTGCAGAAGCATACGCTAACGGTTGGTTAGGAAAAAATATTCTAGGAACAGGATACGATTTAGATTTATATGTTCAACCAGGAGCTGGAGCATATATCTGCGGTGAAGAAACTGCCTTGTTAGAATCTCTAGAAGGTAAGCGTGGTAATCCACGTATTAAACCACCATTCCCTGCAATTGCGGGTTTATATGCTTGTCCTACGGTAGTAAACAATGTTGAAACTTTAGCATCAGTATCATCTATCATAAATATGGGTGGAGATGAGTATGCTAAAATTGGTATAGGTAGAAGTACAGGTACTAAATTAATTTCTGCAAGTGGTCATATCAACAATCCTGGTGTTTACGAAATCGAATTAGGATTACCAGTTGAAGAATTTTTATATTCTGATAAATATTGTGGCGGTATAAAAAATGGAAAGAAACTAAAAGCAGTTGTTGCTGGAGGATCTTCAGTTCCAATTTTACCAGCGAATTTATTTATGAAAACAGCTAACGGTGAAAACAGATTGATGAGTTACGAATCATTATCTGATGGAGGTTTTGTTAGTGGTACAATGTTAGGTTCTGGAGGATTTATAGTTTATGATGAAGATTCTTGTATCGTTAGAAATACATGGAACTTCTCTCGTTTTTATCACCATGAATCTTGCGGACAATGTTCTCCGTGTAGAGAAGGAACAGGATGGATGGAGAAAATTTTACACAGACTAGAATATGGTCATGGTAAAATGAGCGACATTGACTTGTTAGTTGAAGTATCGAAAAAAATTGAAGGGAATACAATTTGCCCATTAGGAGATGCAGCAGCATGGCCAGTAGCAAGTGCAATTCGTCATTTCCGCGATGAGTTCGAATGGCATGTAAACGAACCTAAGTTAAGTCAAACAAAAAACTTTGGAATGCTAGCTTCACACGAAGTTAGTATAGGATAAATTGAATTAAGAATTAAATGAGATAGTAGCAATAGGGAGAATTTCTCAATACTAAAATCTCAATACTTAAATACTAGAAAAATAAGATGGCTGATAAAATGAAAGTGACCATTGATGGTCAATCCATCGAAGTAGATCCAGGAACAACGATCTTAAACGCTGCTCGTATGATTGGCGGTGATTTAGTTCCACCTGCAATGTGTTACTACTCTAAACTAAAAGGTAGTGGTGGAAAGTGCCGTACTTGTTTAGTGAAAGTTAGTAAAGGTTCAGAAAAGGATCCTCGTCCGATGCCTAAATTAGTTGCTTCTTGTCAGACGCAAGTAATGGATGGTATGGAAGTTGAAAGTAAAACTTCACCAGAAGTTATTGAAGCACGTAAAGGTGTAGTGGAAATGTTGTTGATTAATCACCCACTAGATTGCCCAGTATGTGATCAAGCAGGTGAATGTGATTTACAAAACTTATCATTCGAACATGGATCATCTAATACTCGATATGAATTCGAAAGAAGAACTTTCGAACGTATTGATATTGGCGATAAAGTTCAATTGCATATGAACCGTTGTATCTTATGTTACAGATGCGTTTATACTGCAGATCAAATTACAGATAACAGAGTTCACGGTATTTTAAATCGTGGTGATAAAGCAGAAATTTCGACGTATATACAAAACGCTATCGATAATGATTTCTCAGGAAACGTAATAGATGTTTGCCCAGTAGGAGCTTTAACAGATAAAACTTTCCGTTTCAAAAATCGTGTATGGTTTACAAAACCTGTAGATGCACACAGAGATTGCGATAATCCAAAATGTTCAGGTAAAGTTGTTCTTTGGTATAAAGGAGAAGACGTTTTACGTGTTACAGGAAGAAAAGATAAATACGGAGAATTAGAAGATTTTATTTGCAACACTTGCAGATTTGATAAGAAACAAACTTCAGATTGGACAATCGAAGGTCCTCGTAAAATTGAAGATACTTCGGTGATTTCATCTAACCATTATGAAATGGCACATCCATTACCAGTGGTAGAAAAAAATCCAGCATTGATGGAAGCAAATAGAAAAATGTTTACAAAGAATAGAAAATAAGAATTGAGATATGAGTCCCGATAGCTATCGGGATTAGAAACTTATTTTTCTAAATACTCAATACTCGATACTCGATACAAATTATGGACTTATATTTTATCATCGAAAAGCTAATTTTAATCTCTGCCATTTTAGGTGTGAGTTTATTAATAGCGATGTACACTACACTAGCTGAACGTAAGTTCGCAGGTTTTTTCCAAGATCGTGTAGGACCAAATAGAGCTGGACCTTGGGGGTTATTACAACCCTTAGCAGATGGTGTGAAATTATTCACTAAAGAAGAAATTATTCCTACACATGCAGGAACATTTTTGTTTATTCTTGGTCCATCATTAAGTATGTTCACTGCTTGTATAACTTCAGCAGTTATTCCTTGGGGTGCTGATTTAGCATTATTTGGAAAAACGATTGCTTTGCAAGTTGCAGACATTAACGTTGGTATATTATACATCTTCGGAGTTGTTTCTCTTGGTGTTTATGGTATTATGATTGGCGGTTGGGCATCGAATAATAAATTTTCTTTATTAGGCGCAATTCGCGCAGCATCACAAAACATCTCTTATGAAATTGCAATGGGTTTATCAATCATTGCATTATTAATGGTTACTGGTACATTAAGCTTGAGAGAAATTGCTCAACAACAATCAGGCATGCATTGGAATGTGTTTTATCAACCATTAGGTTTTATCATCTTCCTAATTTGTTCATTTGCTGAAACGAATAGAACTCCATTCGACTTACCAGAATGTGAAACCGAATTAGTTGGTGGTCATCATACAGAATACTCTTCTATGAAATTAGGTTTCTATTTATTTGCTGAATATATCAACGTATTCGTTTCTTCAGCAGTATTAGCAACATTGTATTTCGGAGGTTATAACTATCCAGGCATGCACTTAATTAGTAACCCTAATTTGGCTGCTGCTATTGGTGTTGCTGTAATGTTTACAAAAATATTATTGTTCATATTCTTCTTTATATGGGTACGTTGGACAGTTCCGCGTTTCCGCTATGATCAATTAATGAAATTAGGTTGGAACATTTTATTCCCACTTGCAATTTTAAACGTAGTGATTACTGGATTAGTAATTATTTTAAAAGGATAATTTATTTATTAAAAGAAAAACATGGATTCTTTATCGAACCGTAGAAAAGTAATAGAGCCAAAACCAATGAATTTTTGGGAGAGAATGTATCTTCCTGCAATTCTTAGTGGACTAGCAATTACGATGAGTCACTTCTTCAAGAAGAAGCCAACTATATATTATCCAGAAGTTCAAAGAGATTTTTCTGAAAATTTCCGTGGATTACATTCTTTGAAAAGAGATGAGAATGGTGCAGAGCGTTGTACTGCATGTGGTCTGTGCGCTTTATCTTGTCCGGCTGAAGCAATTACAATGACAGCCGCTGAACGTAAAAAAGGAGAAGAGCATTTATATCGTGAAGAGAAATATGCAGCAGTATATGAAATCAATATGCTTCGTTGCATTTTCTGTGGATTCTGTGAAGAAGCTTGCCCTAAAGAAGCGATTTATCTAGATGGAAATATTGCTAAAGCTGATTATAGTCGCGATACATTTATTTTCGGAAAAGATAAATTAGTAGAACCAATTGTTAAGTAATTGAAATAAAATTTACATGAATCAATCGATATTTTATTTACTAGGTTTTGTGACGATTATGTTCGCATTGCTTGTAGTATTTGCGAAGAACCCAATCCATAGTGCATTGTACATGGTGATGACTTTCTTTAGCATTACTTGTCACTATGTTTTATTAAACGCTCAATTCCTAGCCATTGTAAACTTCATTGTTTACATGGGAGCCATCATGGTATTAATATTATTTGCGATGATGTTTTTAAACCTTGGGAAAGAAACAGAAAAGCAGAAACCAATACTAATGAAGTTTGCTGCAGTAATAGCATCAGGACTATTATTAGTAACAATTTTTGCGGCATTGAAAAAAACAGAAGGTGGAGATATAACTGGTATTGCATCTAGCAATATTGGTTTAGTTAAAGAATTGGGTAGAACATTATTCAAAGACTTTTTACTTCCCTTCGAAATCATTTCAATTTTATTATTGTCGGCAATGGTAGGTTCTGTATTACTAGCTAAAAGAGATAACAACTAATGGAAACAATTACACAAAGTATACAAACAGTTCCTTTGAATAATTATATTATTCTTAGTTCTGTGTTATTTGTCATCGGTGTATTAGGAGTAATGTTGCGTAGAAATGCCATTATTATTTTTATGTCGATTGAATTAATGTTGAACGCTGTGAATTTATTACTTGCTGCCTTTTCTGCATTTCGTGGAGATCCTGCTGGGCAAGTTTTCGTGTTCTTTATTATGGCAGTTGCAGCAGCAGAAGTTGCTGTAGGTTTAGCAATCATCGTAATGATTTATAGAAATACTAGATCTATCGATATTAATTTTTTAAATAGATTAAAAGGATAATCAATGTTACAACTTATCGCATTAGTACCTTTATTACCGTTAATTGGATTTCTAATTAATGGTATCGGAAATAAAAGCATTCCTAAAAGTTTAGTAGGAATTATTGGTAGTGGCATGATGCTTCTGTCATTCATGATCAGCTTAGGAATATTTTTCGAATTGAAAAATTCTGAAGTAAGTGCTCATACATTCACATTTTTTGAATGGATTAAAGCTGGAAACTTCGATTTGTCATTTTCATTTTTAGTAGATCCACTTTCATCATTAATGTTATTGATTGTAACAGGAGTAGGTTTCCTTATTCATGTTTATTCAATCGGTTACATGCACGATGATGAGGGATTTGCGAAATTCTTCGCTTACCTAAACTTATTCGTGTTCTTCATGCTATTATTAGTATTAGGAGCGAATTATGCAATAATGTTTATTGGTTGGGAAGGCGTTGGATTGTGTTCGTATTTATTAATCGGATTCTGGTATAAAAATCAATCTTATAATGATGCTGCTAAAAAGGCATTCATCATGAATAGAATAGGTGATTTAGGATTTTTAATCGCATTGTTTTTAATATTTAAAACATTTGGAAGCATCAGTTACAATGAAGTGTTTACCAATGCTGCGAAATTCAGTTCTGGTGATCCAATTTTAACAACGATTGCATTATTATTATTTATTGGTGCAATGGGTAAGAGTGCTCAATTACCATTATACACTTGGTTACCTGACGCGATGGCTGGACCAACTCCAGTATCGGCGTTAATCCACGCTGCAACAATGGTTACAGCGGGTATATATATGATTGCTCGTTCAAGCATTATTTATGTACTTGCTCCAGTGGCAATGGATATAGTAGCTATTGTGGGAATGTTGACTGCTGTATGGGCTGCATTAATCGCATTAACACAAACTGATATCAAAAAAGTATTAGCATACTCTACCGTTAGTCAGTTAGGTTATATGTTTGTTGCTTTAGGTGTTGGTTCGTTTACAGGTGCTGTATTTCATTTAATGACACATGCATTTTTCAAAGCTTTATTATTCTTAGGAGCTGGTAGTGTAATCCATGCAATGAGTGGAGAACAAGACATGCGCTCTATGGGTGGTTTGAAAAAGAAATTACCAATTACATTTATTACAATTCTTATCGGAACATTGGCGATTGCTGGGGTTCCCCCATTTGCTGGCTTCTTCTCGAAAGATGAAATTTTAGCTGCAACATATTCACATTCACTTCCAATGTTCATTGTGATGTCTATCACTTCAGTGCTAACGGCATACTATATGTTCAGATTGTTGTTCTTGACTTTTTACGGTTCGTTCCGCGGAACAAAAGAACAAGAACATCATTTACACGAGAGTCCGAAAAACATGACTATACCATTAATGGTATTAGCGGTATTCTCAACAATTAGTGGATTCTTCGGAATGCCAGAAATTTTTTCAGAGACTCATTCTTTAAAAGAATTTTTAGCACCTGCATTTATATTTACAGATAGCAAGTTCTCTTTAGAACACGCATCACACACTTTAGAATATAGTATTATTGGTGTGTCTATCGTAGTTGTAGCGTTAGTTTATTTATTCGCGCAAAAACGTTATGCGAAGGAAGTTTATTTATTAGCTGCTGATGAATCGAAAATGACATTCTTACAAAGAATATCATATCGCAAGTTTTATATCGATGAATTTTACGAAGCAGTATTTACAAAACCATTAAACAAATTATCTTCTTTCTTATACAAAGTGATTGATAAATCTGGTATTGATGGAATTGTAAATGGCTTAGGAAATATTACAATGAATGGTTCTAAAAATTTAAGAACAATTCAAACAGGAAATACTGGCTTCTACATCTTCGCGATGGTAGTTGGTATTGTTATTATAATGATGTTGAACTTTATTTTGAGCTAATCGATAATGATTACACTAATACTATTAACCCTACCAATTGTTGCTGCATTCGCAACATGGTTCAGTCCGAAAGAAAGTGCAAAGAAAACAGCATTGTTTTTTACACTTGCTGAATTAGGGGTAGCAATTTATGCGTACACGCAATTTGTAAGTAATGCAAGTACACAATTTTTATTCGACCAAAGCTGGGTACCAGCACTAGGAATTCGTTTTAAAATTGGTATCGATGGTATAAGTATGTTAATGGTTTTATTAACTACTTTCCTATATCCTCTAATTGTATTATCAGCCTTCAACAAAAAGTTAAGCAATGAAAATGCATTCTATGCATTGATGCTTTTCATGCAAGCTGGTTTAATTGGTGTATTCGTTTCACTTGATGCTTTCTTATTCTATGTTGCTTGGGAAGCAGCTTTAATACCTGTATATTTTGTTTCGGCAATTTGGGGTGGAGAAAATAGAATTAAAGTAACCTTGAAGTTCTTCGTTTATACAATTTTCGGAAGTTTATTCATGTTAGCTGGTATAATTTATTTATACCTACAAACTCAAGGATACAAAACATTTGATATTGGAGCATTTTATAGTTTAACATTAAGTGCACAACAACAAACTTATTTATTCTGGACATTCTTCTTAGCATTTGCGATTAAGATGCCAATTTTCCCATTCCACACATGGCAACCAGATACCTATACAGAAGCACCTACTCAAGGTACAATGTTACTTTCTGGTATTATGTTGAAGATGGGTATTTATGGAGTTATTCGTTGGATGATTCCAATAGCTCCTATAGGAATGCAAACTTGGGGAACATTAGCAATCACATTATCTATCATTGGAATTATTTATGGATCTATCATCGCTATTCGCCAAACAGATATGAAGAGATTAATTGCTTACTCTTCAATAGCACACGTTGGATTAATTGCAGCTGGTGTTTTTGTTTGGAATATGCAATCGATGCAAGGGGCAATGATACAAATGTTAAACCACGGTGTAAGTGTTGTTGCATTGTTTTTTATTATTCAAATTATTGAAGAAAGAACAGGCACAAGAGATATTCCTAGTTTAGGTGGTATCGTTTTAAAGGCGCCAGTACTAGCAATCTGTTTTGTAGTTATTATGATGGGTGCAGTAGCATTACCATTAACAAATGGTTTCGTTGGTGAGTTCTTATTATTGATGGGAATTTATCAGTATGGAACTTGGGCAGCGGTTCTTTCTGGTTTAACTATTATACTTGGAGCGGTTTACATGTTACGTATGTATCAAAATGTAATGCTTGGCGAAAGCAATAGTTTGACTTCAAGTTTTTCAGATATTAAAGGAACCGAAAAAGTTGTATTATTTACTTCGGTATTAGTTATTGTAATTGTTGGTGTATACCCTAATTTCTTGTTGAAAATTTCTGAAGCATCAGTTTCAGAGTTAATCAACTTTGTAAATACAAAAGTAGCACTTAGATAAATTTATTATTTTTAATTATTCAGCATGACTGGAATTATTATTATATCATTACTCGCAATTGTTGTATTGTTTTTAGGATTATACAAACAAACTAAAGCGATTGTTCCTATTTCTGTTGCAGGTTTATTAGCTGCACTTGTAACGTACGCTATGGCGTGGAACACCAACATGTATTACTTCAATAACATGATGTTTATTGATAACTATGCTGTTAGTTTTTCAATATTAACGATTGTTACAACGATTTTAATCTTATTATTATCTCCAGGATATTTCGAAAAAATAAGTAATAACATTGCGGAGTATGTTGCTATTATTTTATTCTCATTAGTGGGAGTATTATGTATGGTTTCTTACAATAATTTATCGATGTTATTTATCGGTATTGAAATCATGTCGATTAGCATGTACATACTTGCAGGTATTCGTAAGAAAGATTTAGCATCGAATGAATCAGCATTAAAATACTTCTTAATGGGATCATTCGCTACAGGATTTCTATTATTTGGTATCGCCTTGATTTATGGTTTCACTGGTACATTTAATATTGAAACGATTAGTACTATCGTAATGGAAAGCGGAGGTCAAACTGCTGCTTTATTTAATGCAGGTGTAATCTTCATCATTATTGGAATGAGTTTTAAAGTGTCTGCTGCACCATTTCATTTTTGGGCACCAGATGTATACGATGGTGCACCTTCATTAGTAACTTCATATATGTCGTCTGTTGTTAAAACAGCAAGTTTTGCGGCATTTATGAGATTATTCTTAGTAGCTTTTGCAGGTGTAATTCATATTTTCACTCCGACATTATGGGCATTAGCTGCAGTAACAATTATCGTAGGTAATGTTATTGCTTTATACCAAGATACGTTTAAAAGAATGCTTGCTTACTCAAGCATTTCGCATGCAGGTTATATGTTGATTGCTATTTTAGCAATGGGACCAGATTCTGCAAATGCAATATTCTATTACGCAGTAGCATATTCTATCGCATCTGTAAGTTCGTTCGCAATTTTAATCAAAGTAAAAGCTTTGAAGAATTCAGAAAGTTTCGAAGCATTTAATGGTTTAGCTAAAAACAATCCTAAAACTGCCTTGGCTCTTACTATTGCTATGTGTTCTTTAGCTGGTATTCCATTAACAGCAGGATTTTTTGGTAAATTCTTCATATTCACAACCGCAATCAATCAAGGTTACTTCTGGTTAATCGGTATTGCTATTTTAAATGCGGTAGTTGCTTTCTGGTACTATTTCAGAGTTATAATAGCTATGTATATGAAAAGCCCAAGTTCGGATGAGAAAATCGAATATGGTTTTTCATACAAGCTAGTGCTTTGGATTGCTGCTTTAGCTACCTTAATTTTTGGTTTGTTACCAGGAATATTGTCAGGTTTATTATAATTTCATTATTTTGCTTGACATATGGAACAAACACTCGAGTTCGTCAAGACTTTGCTTAATCCGCAAAGCATAATTCATTATGGTGGATTAGCATTACTACTGTTTATAGTATTTGCTGAAACAGGATTGTTTTTCGGATTCTTTTTACCCGGAGATTCACTTTTGTTTGTTGCAGGATTAATGTGCGGAACTCCAATTTTCGATGTAAACATTTACATGCTTCTTTCATCTGTAATTATTGCAGGTATACTAGGAAACTTTGTAGGTTATTACTTCGGAAAAAAAACCGGACCAGTATTATTCCGTAGAGACGATTCTTTTTTCTTCAAAAAGAAACACGTAAAAGCTGCAGAAGAATTTTACAATAGATATGGCGGAACTGCTATTGTATTAGGAAGATTTATTCCTATCATCAGAACATTCGTACCTATTATGGCTGGAGTTGTAAATTTAGATTTCAAAAAATTTGTTGTATATAATATATTAGGATGCATTGCTTGGGTAGTATCTATGGTGCTTTCAGGATATTTCTTAGGTAGATTATTCCCATCATTACAACATAACTTAGAGTACATAGTAATTACTATTATTCTGGTTAGTATGATTCCAGTTGTACTTACATACATTAAAGAAAACCGCAGAAGTAAAGCGGAAGACAATAAATAGTAAAGATGTTGTTCGATATTCTTATAACGCTATTTTTAGTTCTGCTAAATGGTTTCTTTGTAGCAGCTGAGTTTGCTATTGTAAAAGTTAGAGCCTCTCAAGTTGAATTAAAAGCGAAAACAGGAAATCAAACTGCTAAAATCGCAAAGAATATTCTTAATAATTTAGATGCATATTTATCTGCAACTCAATTAGGAATTACGTTGGCATCTTTAGGTTTAGGTTGGATTGGAGAATCTGTAGTTACTAAAATAATCCTAAGTATAATTTCTGTATTTGGATTAAGCATTACTCCCGAATTAGCACATCAAATTGCACTACCAATTGCATTCGTATTAATAACAATCCTGCATATTGTATTTGGAGAGCTTGCTCCAAAATCCCTTGCAATTCAACGTCCTGTAACTACTACCTTTGCTGTAGCTATCGCTTTAAATATTTTCTATGTTGTATTTCGCCCGTTTATTTGGGTGTTAAATGGTTTAGCAAATTTCTTGTTAAAACAAATTGGTATTTCACCAATACATGGACACGAAGTTCATACTTCAGAGGAATTACAATTATTGTTAGATCAAGGTAAAGAGTCGGGTGCATTGGATTCTTCGGAACACGAGTTAATTAAAAATGTATTCGATTTCAACGATCGTACTGTTAAAAAAATAATGATTCCTCGAACAGCAATCATCGCTGTAGATATTAATATTGCTTATGAAGAATTTGTGAAATTAGTAATTAGCGAAGGCTATACTCGTTTCCCAATTTATAAAAACACTATTGATGATATTGTTGGTTATGTTCATGCAAAGGATTTGTTGATGAAAGAATTGAATGATCAAACCATTAAACTTTCAGATTTAATTCGCCCAATATATTATATCCCAGAATCAAAGCGTATTGCCGATTTACTTTCAGAAATGAAAAACAAAAAGAGTCCGAATATGGCAATTGTATTGGACGAGTTCGGAGGAACTGCAGGTTTGGTTACTATGGAAGATATCATCGAAGAACTTGTAGGTGAAATTCAGGATGAACATGATGAAGAGAAGCCTAAAGTTGTAAAAGTTGGCGATTTAGAATATTTAATAGATGCACATTCTACCATTAGTGATGTTAATGAGCATTTGCCACATCCATTACCAGAAGACGATGATTACGATTCAGTAGCAGGTCTTATGAATGTAATATTCGATAAAATTCCAGAATTAGGCGAAGAGATAGTTTTTGGAGGATACAAGTTTATCGTAACCGACAAAAAGAAGAATAACGTAGATGCTGTAAAAATGATCCGTATTTTACCCGAGGATATTGATAATGCTCAATAGCATTTATATCTTTATACGATGCATCTTTTCTATACTCCAGATATCAATACAAGCACTTATACACTTTCAGAAGAAGAAAGTAAGCATTGCATTAAGGTATTGCGCTTGAATGAGGGCGATCACATTTATTTAGTTGATGGCAGAGGAGGTTTTTACGAAACACATATTATAGATGCACATCCTAAAAGATGTATGGTTCAAGTGCTCGATGTAAAATTAAATTTCGGCGCTAGAAATTATAGATTACATATCGCTATTTCTCCATTAAAGAGTTTAGACAGATTTGAGTGGTTTTTAGAAAAAGCAACTGAAATTGGTATCGACGAAATTACCCCAATCATTACCCAACGTTCAGAAAAAAGAGATTTAAAATTAGAACGTTCGAATAAAATTATTGAAAGCGCAATGAAACAAAGTAAAAAAGCGTTTCATCCTAAATTGAATGAAGCCATTGCTTGGAATAAATTCATCGCGCAAGATCATTCGGAGCAAGTAAAATTAATTGCTCATTGTTTAGAAGATGAGAAGAAAAGTTTTGATGATTTTAAATCATCAAACTATAATAATTTTTTAATTTTAATAGGACCAGAAGGTGATTTCACTGAGGATGAAATTAAAACAGCTACTTCAAAAGGCTTTATTCCATTGAGTTTGGGAGAAGCTAGGTTAAGAACAGAAACCGCAGCAATAAAAGCTACAGCTGTTGTGTCTTTTATAAATGAATAAGATAAATATGAAAAAACAAATCACAATTATATATTTCTTATTTTCTATTTTATTGTTAACATCTTCATTCAGTAGCCCTTCTTATAGAATGGCTCGATTAAAATATGGTGGTGGAGGCGATTGGTATTCGAGTAGAACAGCACTTACCAATCTTATTAAATTTTGTAATTCAGAAATCAATACAAATTTTTTTCCTGAAGAATCTATTGTAGAAACCGGTTCATCAGAAATATTTAATTACCCATATGTTTTCGCAACTGGGCACGGAAATATAATTTTTTCAGAAGATGAAGCACAGAATTTACGTAAGTATTTAACTTCTGGGGGATTCTTACATTTATGCGACAACTATGGTATGAATGCCTATGTAAGAATTGCCATGAAGAAAGTATTTCCAGAGTTAGATTTCGTTGAATTGCCATTCAATCATCCAATATTTCAGAAACCATATTCATTCCCTAATGGCTTGCCTAAAATACACGAACATGATGGGAAAAGACCTCAGGCATTCGGCATAATCTATAAGGGTAAGCTTGTGTGTTTATTCGACTATGAGTGCGATTTAGGCAATGGTTGGGAAGATGTGGGCACCTATGCTAGCGATAAGCCCGAAACGCACGAAAAGGCCTTAAAAATGGGAGCTAATATCATCAGTTATATACTTACAAATTAATTGTATTTTTGCACTATGTATCACGTAAAAGTAAACCAAAACAAAATATACGATATCGAGCTAGATGCCAAAGGAATCAGTTTGAATAAAGAATTAAAAGATATCTCATTCGAATCTCTAGGAAATAATCATTTTCATATTCTATCGAACAACAAATCTTTCAATGTTGAATTGGTAAGTATTAATCACGAAAATAAAACTGCAGTTTTAAAAGTAAATAATAGAGTTTACGAGTGTGAGATTAAAGACCAGTTCGATGATTTATTGAAGAGTTTAGGTTTAGATAATTTAAACACGAAAAAAATAAATGATATTAAAGCTCCAATGCCAGGACTTGTATTAAAAGTACTTGTAACCGAAGGGCAAGAATTTAAAAAAGGCGACAATTTGTTAGTATTGGAAGCGATGAAAATGGAAAACATTTTAAAAGCCCCAGCAGATGGAACAGTTAAGTCTATCAAAATTAAATCTGGAGATAAGGTTGAAAAAAATGAAGTATTGCTTTTACTAGCCTAAAATACTATTGATAAAATAGCCCAAAACATGCGGGAATAGTAATGATGTAATTACTAGTCCTGCAATTGCTCCCCAGAAATGCGATTCGTGATTAATATGATCACCTTGATTTTTCGAAGCATACATACAATAGCCTAAATACAAAAGTGCAAATAAGTATGCAGGTATTCCAATCGGAATAAAAAACAAATAAATTTTACTTAAGGGGTCAAACAAAATATAGCTAAATAGCACTGCTGATATTGCACCTGAAGCACCTAAACTAAAATACCCAAGATTATTTTTGTTTTTCAAAACACTACTGATATCACTTAATATCAATCCTAAAATATAGATTAAAGCAAATTGCCAGTGCCCAACTATTTTTTCCAACGTAAATGCGAAAAAATAATAACTGAGCATATTAAAAAGCAAGTGATTTATGTCTGCATGAATAAAGCCACTTGTTAGAATTGTGAAATATTTTCTTCCGCGTTGAATGCTATATGGATGAAGCATTAATTCTCTATTCGCTCGCTGATCTCCATAAATACCATACAATGATACTGCGATTGTGAATACAAATAATAAAGATGAAACGGGTGTATAACGAATAATATCTTCTATCATTTTTCTAATCTATAAATAGGGTAACGCAAATATGAATTTTCGAAGTAAGGGGAATTTCTGTATACAAAATCTAATTGAGCTGCTCCGTTTTTTGCAAAGTTTGCATCTTCAATTTTTCTCTTTTCTAATTTCAATTTTAACTCAGGATTATTTTTTAATAATTCAGCAGCAGTATCTTCGAAAACATAATCAGAAAAATATTCTTTTTGCCCTAAGGTAGCATCAAAGAAATTCCAATTGAAGTATGAATCTATTGCTTCTGGCTCCAAAGTTTCAACAAGAAAACGAACATTTTGTTGATTTGTATAAGCAATATAATCTCCAGCGAATAATTTTATTTTTTGAACTTCTGAATGAAGCTTAACATTACTATGTAAATAATGCCCTTCGTATGGCTTGCTCGCTGTTTTATAATCATCGATATAATAAACTTTTAGAGTTAATACAGTATCCTTTATAATTTTAGTGAGTTGAACATTGTTTAATTGTAAACGTTGAATTACTTCTTTCCAAGCAAAAGGAATTACATAAGCCAAGGGTTTTTCAACGCTAGTTGTTGATTTATAATCTTCGTAGTGTTTAACTTTTTTTGTGAAAGGTTTATTTCTGTCATAATATAAACGAGGCATACCACTCACTTCAGATTTTTTGTATCCAGCTTCATAACCTTTAAATTCAATATAATTCACTTTACTAGAATCTAATTTCCAATTTAAAGGAAATGTACTTTGCGCTAAAACTTCTTGGTCCGCTTTTATTTTTGTGGCTTTAATTTTTTCAGCATCACACTTAGCTATTTCTATACAAGTAAGTAAGAATGCATAAGAACCCTCCACACGCTGTTTGTAATTTTTCAACATGTGAGTTTCAAGGGTAAATCCTATTGCGTTGAACAATGTACTGTAACCTGTTGCAAAACGAGGACTCTCGTAAAATGCTGCCCAGCCAGAATCTGGTATATCCGACCATGCATTCACATACGGTGCAGGATCAAATTTAAATTTTTTCAAACTTGAGTTTAATTGAGGTATAAACTCATTGTATTGATAGTTTGAAATGCTTTCTTGTAATTTATTTTTCTGCGTAGCGATATACGTTACTATATGTTGATAATCGGCACCATTACTTGTATGTGTATCTATAAATAGATGAGGCTTTACCTTTTGAAAGATAGAAACAAATGCAGATGCATTCCTAGAATCCATTTTTATGAAGTCTCTATTCAAATCCAGATTACGCGCATTACCTCTAAAACCATATTCTTCCGGACCGTTTTGGTTAGCGCGAGTAGTTGAGTTTCTTCTTAAACTTCCATCTACATTATAAACAGGGATGATGTAAATATTAGCAATGTCGAGTAAGTTCTGTAATGCTTTTTTTTCGTTGTAATTCTGATTGAAATATTTAAGTTGAGTAAAAATTGGAATTTTATTTTCTACAGAAACAATATTATAAGCTAAAATCATAGCAGCATCAATACCCTCTGGTTCTCCAGGATGAATACCATTATTTATAAGGATGTTTAATTTACCTTCAGAATTTCCCTTACTAATTTTTACTAAAGCTATAGATTGATTAACATCCGATGAATTTGAAATCAATTCAATTGAAACAATTGAGTTTTCCTTAGCTAAGGATTTGTAATATTTGATTACATCAGCATATTCAGGTGTGTGGTTTAAGTTTGAGCTGAAAAAAGGAGGAGTTTGAGCTAGCGAAAATTTAGTCAATAAAATACTCAGTATAAATACGGTTAAACGTTTCATACTTCAATATACGAACTTATTATTTAGAAAATAGTGCTTGAGATTTTTTAGGTAGTTTTTTCACAACCTCATCATAGCTGTGATCTATAAGTTTAGCAATTAATTGACGAGGTAGGGAGCCATCAGTATAAACAGTATTCCACATTGTTTTATTCATATGCCAACCAGGAATAATTTCAGAATATTGTTCTCTTAATTCTATTGCATATTCCGGATCGCATTTAACATTGAAATGATTTGATTCGTTTAATGAAATCAATAAAAACATTTTGCCCATCACTTTAAATACAAGTGTATCCTGATCAAAAGGAAATGTTTCTTCAACAAATTCTTTAGATATGCAATACTCTCTTATTTCCTCAATGTTCATTATTGTTTAATAATTTTAGTGAAGTGGTTTGAAATTTTCATCGTGTAAAATCCTGATGGAAGATTCCTTACATTAATTTTATTTTCAATGATAGGTGCTTTTAATACCAATTGCCCTGATAGATTGTAAAATAGTGCTTGGTCTAAGACCGGTCCCTGAGCGGAGCCGAAGAGAGCGGTGTAATTGCTTAGCGAAATACCAGTCACTTCTAAGTAGTCACCCGTAACAGGATTAGGAAAAGTTACAAGATTATTTATTTTGTTTTTTTGTATACCGACTACTTTATGATCTATTTTGAAATTCAATCTAGAGTATAAAAAAATTAATGAATGATCTGTATAGAATTCTAAACCAGAAGTGAAGTTGCCACTAGTGTCTTTAGTATGAATAACTATAGGTAAAGAAGTGCTTTCGCCGGGTGCAATTCGTACACTATCAAATTGAAAATCTACTAAATTGTTTGTACTAATTCCATTATAAATTAACATCGATTGATTACCATTATTCACAATAGGGAAATGTAAAATTACTGAATCACTTGTATCGCTTAAAGTATAAGACTGAATAGAATCTAAAAAGTAAATAGACTTTACTGCAATAGGACTAGATGTACTTACAAGTTTAGTGATACGCTCTGCAAACTGAGGGTAATCTACAAATTGGTTTCTATTTTTTTGTACTAATTGAATATCAGCATTTCGTTTTTTATCAACTACAGTCGGAGGAAAATCAACATTCCATTTTCTCAGAATCGACTCTTGAGGTGCAAAGAAATTAGAATAATCTTGATAGCGCAATACAAAGTACATCATCGCGCGAGCAGTTCTACCTTTCTGAACATCACGGGGTTCATATAAAGTATTAGCACCAAGATGCGAAGGAGTATTTACAGATTCATTAACATAAGGAGTGGTTGCGATTCCGAATGCATAATTACTTCTACTATTATTAGCTGCATCGTTTGTTGGAAATAAATGATGTAAGTCTGAACGCATAGGTTCATTCTGACTAAAATATCCTTGAGGGAAAGTATGTTCGGTGTTAAAATTATCGTTAGTTTGAGATTCTGTTCGAGTAGTATAAGCAAGCGATTTCTTGCCAGTATAAATACACTCAAGAGTATTCACAGAAGCACCTTGACCATTAGTTTTTTGATTATCGATAGTCATGAACATATTATCTCTTGCTAAATTGTATCCAAGTGAAACATATCCTGTAGAGATAATTGACTTAAGTGTAGTTTTTAAATCTTCCTCTGATTTGTTTTTTGTATTGGTATAATAAGGAATTGAATATTCACCCTGCCCTTGAAGATCTATGCTGAAAGAGTAACAATTAGGATCAGTTACGATAAGCATTTCGGAGTTATGGTAAATATTGTGGCGGGGCTTAAAATACACAAAGAATGAAAGAGAATCTGCAGGAGCGATATTAGAATCCGAAAGGCTGTTAATATAAAATGCTGGTGAAGAATAAGTATTGAAAAATTTAATTTCGTGTATACGGATAGGTTCGGTAGAATGATTATAAACTACACAGATAGAGCTATCGAGTTGAAGCTCATTTGTGGTGTTAAAGCGAATAGAGTCGGTATTTGCAGTAAACTGAGCGAAAACAGAGTTAAAACTAAGTGAAAGCAGTAAAATAAAGGCAGAAGCTAGATTTTTATTCATAATAGCAAAGGTAAACAATAGTAATTAAACGTATAAAATGAAACTTCAGACGAGTGTAACAATGTTGAAGAGTCTTTTATTATTACCCATTAATAGCTAAATTGGCAAACTTTTAAAGACCCCAAAAAGAGCAAATAACTACTTTATATATAATGAAAAAGCAAACTATAATTGCTTCATTGTTTCTAGTATCGTCGTTAACGGTAGTAGCAAATTCGAAGCCAAAATCAAAAGGCGAATTCAAGGCCATTGATCCCAAGAACATCGACACAAAAGTTCGTCCGCAAGATGATTTCTATCATTATGCAAATGGTATGTGGATTAAAAACAATCCGATTCCAGGAACAGAAGTACGTTGGGGTTCTTTCAGTGTATTACAAGATAATACTTACAAAAAATTAAAAGGATTATTAGACGAAGCTGCGAATGCAAAAGCAGCAAAAGGAACTAATCAACAAAAAGTGGGTGATTTTTATGCAACAGCAATGGACTCTGCTAAAATTGAAAAGCAAGGTATCAGTGTAATTGCGAATGAGTTGGCCATGATTGATGGAATTAAAACAAAAGATGATGTGTTATCAGTTGCAGCTAAAATGCAAAGAATGGCATTGAATCCGATGTTCAATTTTTATGTTTACATCGATCAAAAAAACTCTTCAGAATATATTCCATATGTAGATCAAGGAGGCCTATCGTTGCCAGATAGAGATTACTATGTAAACACAGATCCACGATCTACAAAAATTCGTGCTGAATACGTATCACATTTAGAGAAAATATTCACGTTAGCAGGAGAAGATGCTGCAAAAGCAAAAGCAAGTGCACAAACTGTGATAGCTATGGAAACTCGTTTAGCGAAAGCTTCAAAAACTAGAGTAGAGATGAGAGATCCACAAGCGAACTACAATAAAATGACGATAGCGGAAGTAAATAAAATTACACCGAACATCGATTGGAGTTTACATTTTTCAAGATTAAAGCTAGCAAGCAATGGAGTATTCATTGTTGGCCAACCTAAATTTTTAGAAGAGTTGAACAACATGATTGTTGGAGAAACAGTAGATGCTTGGAAAACATATTTACGTTGGCATTTAATTTCATCGGTTGCAGGCAATATGAATAATGCATTTGTTGAAGAGAGTTTCAATTTCAATGGAAGAGTAATGAATGGTGCGAAGCAAATGAAACCAAGATGGAAAAGAGTATTAGGAAACATCGACAATGCAATGGGAGAAGCATTAGGTGAAGTATATGTACAAAAATATTTCAATGATGATGCAAAGAAACGTTGTTTAGATATGGTAAATAATATGCAAAATGTTTACCGTGAGAGAATCCAAAAATTAGATTGGATGACAGATTCTACTAAAACAGCCGCTATAGCGAAACTAGATGTATTTATCAAGAAAATTGGATACCCAGATAAATTCAAGGATTATTCAAAATTAGAAATTAACAGAGAATCGTTTGTAGGAAATGTTTTAAGAGCGAACGAATTTGCATTTGATCAAATGATTGATAAAATGGGCAAGCCGGTTGACAAAACTGAGTGGGGAATGACACCATATACAATCAATGCATATTACAATCCAACGATAAATGAAATTGTGTTCCCTGCAGGTATTTTACAATTCCCATTCTTCGATCCACAAGTAGATGACGCTGTGAACTACGGAGGAATTGGAGCAGTTATTGGACATGAGATGACACACGGTTTTGATGATCAAGGTTGCCAATATGATAAAGATGGTAATTTGAAAAACTGGTGGAAACCAGCTGATGAAAAAGCATTCAAAGTAAAAACTAAAGCTTTAGTTAATCAATACAATTCATATACAGTTTTAGATACTGTACATGTAAATGGAGAATTAACTTTAGGAGAAAACATTGCAGACTTAGGTGGTATCAACATCGCATACGATGCATTCAAACGTACAGAGCAAGGAAAAGCTAATGCAAAGATTGATGGCTTTACAGCTGATCAAAGATTTTTCTTTGGATGGGCTCAAGTTTGGAGACAAAATATTACGAAAGAAAACTT
>CAZYBY010000164.1:0-2706 GCA_964645385.1 uncultured Sphingobacterium sp. | reverse complement strand
ACTGGTCCGGTTAAAGCATTCTTACCAAACGATTACGGTTTGTATAACATGTCTGGTAACGTTAGCGAGTGGGTAATGGATGTTTACCGTCCATTGTCTCCAGAAGATAAAGATGATTTGAACCCATTCCGTGGTAACGTTTACAATAAACCTCAATTAGATGCTGATGGAAACATCGCTGAAAAAGATAGTTTAGGTAAAATTAAACGTGCAACTGATTACGATACATATTCTAACCCTGATAAACGTGGAGATTTAGATGATGAATCTATGTACGCGTACGGTGTTACTAGTATGATCAACAACAATGCTAGAGTTTACAAAGGCGGTTCTTGGAATGATAGAGCTTACTTCTTAAATCCTGGTATGAGAAGATTTAAAGATGAAGAAGCTAGTGCTGCAGACATCGGTTTCCGTTGTGCTATGGTAAGATTAGGTTCTGCTAATGGAAAGAAATTCAAAAAGAATTCTCCAAATAAATAAGAATTAATAACAAAATTATATAGCCCCCTTTGTTAAATTGGGGGCTTTTTTTATGGCAAATTTAGAAGGCGGATATCGTTTAGCAGGAACATCTAGCAGAAGAAATACATCTCTTCCTGTTGTGTCGATTATAACGGTAGTTTATAATAGCGAGGCATATATTGAACGTACTATTCAGTCGATTTTAAATCAGACTTATCCGAATATCGAACATGTTATTTTAGATGGAGCATCTAAAGACAATACTCTTTCTATAATACAAAAATTTGATCATCAAATTGCGTTCTGGAAATCTGAAAAAGATTCTGGTATATATGATGCGATGAACAAAGCTCAAGAGTTTACTACTGGAGATTATGTAATGTTCCTTAATTCTGGCGATGAATTTTCTTCGAATACAGTTTTATCTGATGCATTTGCAAAACACTTAAATGCTGATGTTTATTATGGAGATACTCAAATCACTGATATCGACGGAAATCCTCTTCGAAACAGGCGTTTAAGACCACCGCAGAAACTCACTTGGAAGGATTTTAGATATGGAATGTTGGTTTGCCATCAATCAATAATTATTCGCAAAAGCTTATCTGAAAAATATAATACTAATTATAGAATAGCTGCAGACATCGACTGGGCCATTCGATCCATTAAAAATGCTAATAACATAGTTAATGTAAACATTCCTATTTCCAAATTTATGGAAGGAGGAATGTCAAGTATTCATCATCGTAAAGGGCTAGAAGAACGCTATCAGATATTAAATACACATTTTGGGCATATTCCTAATGCATTAGTACACATTTATATGGTGTTCAGACTGTTGAAAGATAAAATATTTAACTAACAAAAGCTTTTAAAGCATTCCACCATTTAACTTTTAACGCTTGATCTGCACTTAGTTCATATAATGAAGGGCAGGGTAAAATCAAGGAGTCGTTATGTTTTATTGTTTTTAGCATTATTTCCTCTGTGTAAACTGAGGTATTCGCAAAAGCTACTACTTTCTGATTAGTTAAGTTTGCACATATATTTTCGAAATTTGTAGCAAGCGAAATATCACTAATACAAAATCCAATTTCGTTATTACTTAGTTTTAGTCCTGCTAGCGTTTTTGAAATTAATTCTTTATCTGCTTCTGGGATAGAATTATCGTTTGAAAACACTATAAACACTATATTTTTACTATTTTCACCAATTAATTGGAATAAAGGTTTCGATTCGGACTGGAATTCATTTTTTATGAAATATAATTGATCTTGAAATAGCTCTTTCAAGGTGCTAGTATTTGAACTAATTAGATGATTTTCCATATCGCGAAATTAAAAAAAGAAAAGTATATAACATCAAAGCTTTGTAATCGTTGTATCACTTTAAAATTTATTCTATTTTAGCACAACTTAAACAAAAAGTATTAAATAATAAGAGGATGAAACGATTTAATTGGTACAAAAGAACATTGCTTTCTGTTGCATGCACAGGGATGGTTTTCAGTTTGATGGCTCAGAGCTCAGACGTTTTAATGACCATCGGGAAGGAAAATGTTTCAAAGAAAGAATTTGAATACGTTTTCAAAAAAAATAATAATAAAAACGCATCTAATCCAGATGAAAAAAGTTTACGTGAATATCTTGAACTATACATCAACTTTAAGTTAAAAGTAATTGAAGCAAAAAGTTTAGGAATGGACACTGTAAATTCTTTTGTAAAAGAATTAGCAGGATATCGCAAGCAATTAGCAGCCCCATACTTAACCGATAAAGAAGTAAATGATAAATTAATTAATGAAGCTTACGATAGATCTCAAAAAGAAATTCGCGCTTCACATATTTTAATTTCATGTGCTGAAGATGCTTCTCCGAAAGATACGATGGCTGCTTATAATAAAATTATGGCACTACGTAGAAGAATAGTTGACAAGCGTGAAGATTTTGCGAAAGTTGCTTTAGAAGCTTCTCAAGACCCAAGTGCAAAAACTAACAAAGGCGATTTAGGTTATTTCAGTGCTTTCGCAATGGTATATCCTTTCGAAACAGTTTGCTATAACACTAAAGTAGGTTCAGTAAGTATGCCTTTCCGTACTAAATTCGGATATCACTTGGTAAAAGTTTACGACCAACGTCCTGCACAAGGTGAAGTTAAAGTTGCTCATATTATGCTAAGAACTGGCGACAAAGCTTCGTCAGTAGATTCAGCAAGAGCAAAAGAAAAAATTCAAGAAGTTTA
>CAZYBY010000163.1:0-3913 GCA_964645385.1 uncultured Sphingobacterium sp. | reverse complement strand
TTAGTCCATTTTGGTGTAGTACATCCACAAGATGCTTGTACATTTGTAATTACTAATGGCTCTTTACCAATGTTCGTGAATTTGAATACGTATTCCGCTTGAGTTCCTTCTTTAACGTTTCCGAAATCATGAACTTCTTTTTCGAATTTAAAATCAGCTGCATTTGGATTAACTGGAGCTGCTGCAGGAGCTGCAGGAGTTTGTGCCATAGTTGCAGTTGTTAATCCTGCAAGAGCGATGAATGATAATACTAATCTTTTCATTTTTTTATAATCTTATTTTGAATTTCAAATTTAACGCTTACAACGACATTTTATATATGTAAGCTAATATTTAATGTTTTTTTAATAACAAAAGGTATTCCAAATCAATTATTTTATTCCATTTACTATGATTTTTTCTCGGTAAACCCCATTAGTGCTCTCTATTTCAATTAAATAATATGATGTACTTAATCCGTTTAAGTTTAATTCATAGATGTCTTTTTCAGTCAATTCGTCGTATTCTCTTACTATTTGTCCTTGTAAATTGAACATTTTAATACGTTTAATTGGCTCATTACTGTTATTTTCTATGAAACATTTATCACTAGCAGGATTCGGATATACTTTGAAATTCGATTCTTTGTCGATACTATTTATTCCTGTTAAGTTTGTATCCACAGTAAAATTGAAACGTACTTCTGTACCGAAATTATTGTTGAAACTTTGGAAGATAATATTCCCCATATCGCGGAATCTTATCGATCCTAATCCATCACTGTTGGCAAAGAAATTCATTCCATCTTTATCACTATCATAAACAATAAAGGTATAGCAACCAGAGGTTAAATTTACAGTGTCTTTATGCATGGTATTTGCTTTAAATCCATCTTTAAAAAACACAATGTTTCCTAACTCGTCTTGAATCTCATAACTATTTTCATCTGGGGCAGAGTTAGCTCTAAATTCAATTCCAAATTTAGCTGGTAATGCTTTTACTAAATTGTAAGTTGTTTTGGATGTGTTATTGTACATATCGTAGTCGAGCCAAGTGGAGTCAAGAGGTTTAACAGTTGAATAAAAAACATTACCTGCTATAAATCCGATCGGAGGTAAACTAATTTCTACTGTTTGATATGGAGCTATTGTTTCATTCCAATTGAAATACTGAACAGCGCTTGTATTCTCAAATCCGTATTCAATTTTTAATCCAACAACAGGTAAATCTCCATTATTTTTCACCTTAATTTTGGGTTGTCCACAAATAGGATTAAACCTAGCATTAGCCCATTTTTTACTTGGTGCTAAAATTTCTTCTAAAGATAAATCTATACTTGCAACTACGTTTCTGTAATAGATTAAATTAGCTGCCACATTATACGAACAAGAATTGTTGCCAACATTCGTAAATGGGGTCATATTTAAATCGAAAGTAGTTGAATCGGTTCCAACATATGGAGTTAAGTCGTGGTAAAAAGGACGAACCATTTCCCCTGGACACCAATTTGCACGATCATATAACCATGTTCCAGGCTGAGGATAAATAGGATTTAATCCGCAGTTATCTTTCCATACCAAATTGCTGTAACGTTGTACACCGTTTATTTTGATGAAATTATATTTAGGGCAAAATTCAGCGCAATCTTCATTCCCACCGAATCCATGTCCGGTTTGCAAAATATGTATTCCTACACGATCCGTTGAATCGTTTGGCTTGAATTTAAAGGGTTTCAAATAATTCTCGATTGAGTTATTTGAATCTCCATAAGGGAAACCTCCATAATATACCGGTACTACCTTATATGCTTCACGAATTGGAGTGCCTTTTACAAAATAGTAATCTAAACTAGCTGTGAAACCATCCGAATAGCCTTCGTATTTTATACCAATTTCAACAGAATCTGTTAAAACAGAACGAAAGTCTGTAATGTCAGCTTCAAAATCTCTGAACCAGCCCAAGCTCTTATCACCTGAATAAGGTGTGATATATCTTGCAAATTCAATGTATTCGTAAATCGTTTTATTTGCAGTATCTACACCAATTGGTCGGCGGGCATAAACTTTTACAGTATAATCCCAGTCGCTACATCCAATAGATGGGCAACCAATTGTAAACTTCAATAAAATCTTCTTGTAACTAGTGTCAGCAGAAGGAAATTTAGTTTTAGTAATAAAGTCGCCATACCAATTCAAATGGGTAGCATCGTGAGAGCGGACATGAGTAGTGTCTTGGGCATTCACTAAAAACACATTAGAACTTAGGCAAATAAGAAAAATAAGTAGTTTTTTTAACATATTGTAGGGGTTAATTAGGGCTAAAGTACTAATTCTTAGCGGGAATAAATAGTTTCATTCTCTGCTACTGAATCCTTATTTTTGTCGGATTACGCAAGAACACGCATATGTCTATACACAACACAGAACCAATGAGCACAAACGCTGAAAGTTTAAGTTTCGAAGATTTCAAAGCGGTTGTTAAAAACGATTTCAGAATTGCTAACGAAAGTAGGCAAGCAAGTTTACTTGGAAGGAAAGAAGTACTTACGGGTAAGGCGAAGTTTGGAATTTTTGGTGATGGAAAAGAGGTTGCACAAATTGCAATGGCGAAAGTTTTTCGTGATGGAGATTTTCGTTCAGGATATTACCGCGATCAAACATTCATGTTTGCCGCAGGCATGTCTAATTTAAAAGAATTCTTTGCACAACTTTATGCACTACCAGATGTAGAAGCTGAACCTAGCTCTGCAGGTAGAAGTATGAACGGACATTTCGGAACGCGTACAATAAATGAAGATGGATCATGGAAGAAGTTAACTTCAATGAAAAATTCATCTGCAGATATTTCTCCAACTGCAGGGCAAATGCCTCGTTTAGTTGGATTAGCTCAAGCATCAAAATTATATCGTAATAATCCAGAGCTATCAGTATTCCAAGATTTCTCGATCTCAGGAAATGAAGTAGCTTTTGGAACTATCGGAAATGCAAGCTCTTCAGAAGGTCATTTCTTTGAAGCGATTAATGCTGCAGGCGTACTGCAAATACCAATGGCGATTTCAGTATGGGATGATGGTTATGGAATTTCTGTACATGCGAAATATCAAACTACTAAGGAAAATATTTCAGAAATTTTAAAAGGTTTTCAACGCGATGAAAAAGGTGAGGGCTTCGAAATTTTCAGAGTAAATGGTTGGGATTACCCAGCTTTGTGTGAAACATACGAAAAAGCAATTAATATTTGTAGAGAGAAACATATTCCTGTTATGATTCATGTTCAGGAATTAACTCAACCTCAAGGTCATTCTACTTCAGGATCACACGAACGTTATAAATCTAAAGAAAGATTAGAATGGGAAGCAGATTTCGATTGTATTAAAAAAATGCGTGAGTGGATGATTTCTTCTTCAATAGCTACAGACGAAGAATTAGACGCTATCGAACAAGATGCGAAAAAATATGTTCGTGCTTGTCAGAAAGAAGTTTGGGAAGCTTTCAATAATCCATTAAAACAAGAGATTGCAGAGGTTTCAGCAATGTTAGAAAACTTGGCTGCACAATCTTCTTTCTCTTCAGAAATATTAAATTTAGTTCAACAACTAAAAGGCACTATTGATGCTTTACGTAAAGATATTTTAGTTGCTGTTCGTAAATCATTACGTATAACAAGAAATGAAAATTCTGATGCAAGAAGAGAATTAGTTATTTGGTTGAATTATTATAACACAGTAAACTTCGATCGTTATAATTCAAAACTTCATACCGATACAGAATTTTCTCCAATGAATATTTCTGAAATAAAACCAATTTATTCGGAAGATGCGAAAATGATGGATGGTAGAGAAATTGTACAAGCATGTTTTGATGCTGCATTTGCTCGCGATCCTAGAGTTGTAGCTTTTGGTGAAGACGTTGGAAAAATTGGCGACGTTAATCAA
>CAZYBY010000162.1:0-2390 GCA_964645385.1 uncultured Sphingobacterium sp. | reverse complement strand
GCTGGCGCAGTCCATGAGAATGACCAGCTTTTCGTTCCATTAGCTCCAGTAATACCTGCTTGTTTATGTGTAATATATTTACCACCACCGGTAATTTGTGTTTGAGTAGTATTTGTTGCTGCTAACGCACCTAACAATGTGCCTGTTGATGATTGAGGTGAAATTTGAAATCCAAAAGTGTTTCTATTAGATGTAGATCTAGAAGTCGCTGTAATTGTATATTTCGTACCCGGAGTATAACCTTCTGAAGGTATATCAGAAGTAATAACATTTGCTTTTGTTGTAACAGTTAATCCTGTATGGCATCCTGAAATAGCACAAGTGTTTCCACCGTCACCAGGAGAACCTGTTCTAGCATTCGGTGATCCTGTGGGATCGGTGTGTGCATTATTGTAGATAGAGCCTACAAAAATGCTCAGAAAAGTAACGGTTAATGTGAGGGTAAGTAATTTTCTTTTCATATTATTGATTTTTGGTGTTTAAACACTTCTTAATCAATAACTATTCCAAAAGTCTTAATCCACAAAATCGTTACCTTCATTTTTATGAATGATGGTACGAGTAGGGTAAGCGAAGCTAGAATCATACTTGTTTACTATTTCTGTAATAGCATAATTCATCTCTTCTTTAATTTTTAAATATTGATAATAATCCATCATTTCTATGAAATATAGAACCATCAATCGTAGAGAATAATCACCAAATTCTTCGAATACTGCTACGCCTTCTTCGTTCATGTGTGGGTGATTATTGATGATCTGATTAATCTCCGATACAATTTTTTTCATGTTTTCTGGAGTAGTGGCATACGTTAATCCTACAGTAAATTTAACTCTACGGAAATTTCGAAGTGTTAAATTCTCCAAAGCTCCATCTATCATTTTTTTATTCGGAAGCGTGATGATACTTCTATCAATACTTCTAATTTGTGTGCTTCTGAAACCAACTTTTTCAACCGTTCCTTCTATCCCTTCCACTTTTACTAAATCACCAACTACAAATGGCTTATCAATAAAAATTGTAAAGGAACCAAATAGGTTTTCTAAACTATCTTTTGCTGCTAATGCTACCGCGATACCTCCGATTCCTAAACCGGTAATTAATGTCAATACATTTATCTCGAATACCATTCCGAGCATTACAAAAGATCCAATAATTATGACTAAAATCTTTGATAATTCTCTAATGAATAATACTAATTGATCATCAGATTTAGTTTCCGTTAAGCTTGCTTTATATGCAAAAACTAAAGCTATAAAATCGATAATTCTTAATACAATCCAATTGATAGATACAATTACAAAAAACAAATACAACTTATCAATAACATCGAAATAAGTTATTTCTGATTTTTTTCTTTTGAATAATATTTCGTGAAGTGGGAATGATAATTGGTTTAGCGCCCAAAAAATAATTGTTGCAATTAACAACAATTCAATAGGTCTAACCAATAACTCTACGAACTTATCTATTTTTACTTCAGCAGAAAATTTCTTAAATAATTTAAATAATAGTCTACTGAAGAATCTTGAAAATACACGTAGAAAAATAAATCCAAAAAATAAAATTCCTACAAACCAGGTGTATTGTTCTACTGTGTTTCCAAAAACTTCTTGTTGAAATAATTTTTCTATAGAAAACATTATACTAATTGTTTAAGTGCAATTTCGAAACTTGTTTTTGCAATATGAGTTTTAGAATTGTTCTGTGCAAATGATTTTTTAAGTGCAGAAGCGATTACTGAAGAAGCATCTTCAAAAATTGCTTCGTCGCTCATCGAAACACCTTTATTCATTAAGTAAGCGAAAACTCTTGCCATTCCACAATTTGAAATAAAATCTGGAATCACACTTAGGTTTTCATCTGCAAACTCTCCAGTTGGACCGAAGAAAATTTCTGGATCTGCAAATGGAACATTCGCACCACAAGCAATAACTTCCATACCAGCTTTTTTCATTCTCTCCACTTGTTCTTTCGTTACTAATCTAGATGCAGCAGCTGGAATAAATACTTCTGCATTGATATCCCAAATTTTTGCATTCACTTCTTCAAATGAAATTAAATTTGGACTTACTAATGTATTTCCTTTTCTATTGATGAATAATGTTCTAATTTCTTCAAATGTAAAACCATTTTCATTTATCAATCCGCCAACTCTATCAATTATACCAACAACTTTAGCACCAGCTTGTGTTAAATAAAAAGCTGCGGCCGCACCAACGTTTCCAAATCCTTGAACGATTACTCGTTTGCCTTGAATACTTCCTCCGTAAATATTATAAAAATGACGTGCCGATTCTGAAACTCCAAACCCAGTAATCATATCCGCTACTAAATATTTTTTCTCTAATGAAGGTGAATATTTTTCATCTTCTAATACTTTGGAAACT
>CAZYBY010000161.1:0-13934 GCA_964645385.1 uncultured Sphingobacterium sp. | reverse complement strand
CACTAAGTGCCATTATGATTTCTTTCACTTCACCAGATTTTAAACGATCAATTAATGATTCAATTTGTAAATCGTTCGGTCCTTTACCTTCCATCGGAGAAATTAATCCGCCTAAAACATGGTAAACACCATTGTACTGTTGAGTATTTTCTATCGCGATAATATCTCTAATATCCTCCACAACACATAGCTCTGCTGTATTTCTACGAGAGTTAGAACAGATATTACAGATTTCAGTATCGGAGATATTATGACAAGTTTGGCAGTATTTAATTTCCTCTTTCAGCTTATCAAAAGCAGCTGCAAACTGATTAACTTGCAGATTATCTTTTTTCAATAAATGTAATACCAAACGCAAAGCTGTTTTTTGTCCTATACCGGGCAATTGTGAAAAAGCTTGTACTGCTTGGTCTAATCTTCTTGATGGTAAATTCATATTCCAAAAATAACTATTTATCCCATTTCTAACCTTTTTTTCCAATACTGTTGAATATTTCCTTCTTCGTTCTAATCTGTATAAATTACATTTGGGTTTAATACTTACTTATGTCAGCAAATTTTATTTTTGGCTGTGTTGCCGCATATTCAATATTATTATTCGTAATTACTTGGTTAACAAGCAGAAATTCTACCAACCAAAGCTATTTCTTAGGAAATAAATCATCTCCCTGGTATATTATTGCTTACGGAATGATAGGGGCTTCTTTATCTGGAGTTACTTTTATCTCAGTTCCAGGATGGGTAAACCAGACCCAATTTTCGTACCTAATGGTGGTTTTCGGATATTTAGCTGGATATCTAGTAATCGCAACAGTATTACTTCCATTATACTACCGATTAAACCTTACATCGATTTATAGCTTCTTAGAGCAACGATTTGGCTTTTGGTCGTATCAGTCGGGTGCTTCATTCTTTATCATTTCTAGGGTTATTGGAGCTTCATTCCGAATGTTTTTAGTGGTAAGTGTACTTCAACATTTCGTATTTAACCAATGGGGTGTACCATTCTATGCAACAGTACTCATATTTATCGCCCTAATTTTGCTATATACCTTCGAGGGAGGGATTAAAACAATCATCTGGACAGATACCCTACAAACTACCTTTATGTTATTAGGTGTGGGCATTTCGGTCTATATTATTTCTAAAGAATTAGGATATAGTTTTGGTGATTTAATTTCTACGATAAAAAAATCTGATTTCTCACAAGTAATATTTACAGATGTAAACGATAAACGATTTTTCGTCAAACAATTTTTAAGCGGAATGTTTATTACTATTACTATGACTGGTTTAGATCAGGAGATGATGCAAAAGAATTTAAGCTGCAGAAGTTTGAAAGATGCTCAGAAAAACATGATAAGCTTCAGCTTGGTTTTAGTTTTAATTAACTTATTATTCTTGAGTTTAGGTGTTGTGTTGTATCAATATGCACAACAAAAGGGCATAACATTACCAAGTAACTCCGACGAATTGTTCCCAACACTTGCGATAAAATACTTAGGTAGTTTTGCAGGAATTGTATTCATCATCGGATTAATTTCTGCAGCATATCCTAGTGCCGATGGAGCATTGACATCATTAACAACTTCATTTTGTGTAGATATTTTAGGATTGAATAAAAAATCAGAATACGACGAGAAAAAGAAGAAAAGAATACGTTACATTGTACATTTCAGTTTTGCCTTTCTCCTATTTATGGTTATTGTATTATTTAATAATATTAATGATCAAGCTGTCGTTGGTAAACTATTCACCGTTGCGGGTTATACATATGGCCCATTGTTGGGATTATATGCATTCGGATTATTTACAAAGAGTGAGGTGAAAGACAAATGGGTTCCATTAGTTTGTATCTTATCTCCTATTGTTTGTTATGTTTTAAACGATCATAGCGTACAATGGTTTAACGGATATAAGTTCGGATTTGAGTTGCTTATTCTTAACGGAATCATTACATTTATTGGTTTGGTTTTACTCCGCAGAACTCGTAACTCGTAACTGGTTACTGGTAACTGGTAACTGCTATTCTACCATTAACAAATTAACGTATTAACATATTAACATATTAACCTATTAACATATTAGAAAGATGACTGGAGACGATAAAATTAGAAGTGCGTTTGAAAACAAAAATTGGAACGAAATAAAAACACAAAACTCATGGCAGATTTTCAAAATCATGGCAGAGTTTGTAGAAGGTTTCGAAAAGTTAGCGAAGATAGGTCCGTGTGTATCTATTTTCGGATCAGCAAGAACAAAACCCGATCATATTTATTATAAGCTTGGTGAAGAAATAGCGGAGAAGCTTACCAGAAAAGGATACGGTATTATCACTGGTGGTGGTCCGGGTATTATGGAAGCGGGTAACAAAGGCGCGAGAACAACAGGAGGAAAATCTGTGGGATTGAATATTGTTTTACCTTTTGAGCAATCACATAACCCTTATATCGATTTAGATAAATTGATGAACTTCGATTACTTCTTTGTGCGCAAAGTAATGTTCTTAAAGTATGCTCAAGGATTCGTTGTACTTCCGGGAGGATTCGGAACACTCGATGAATTATTCGAAGCACTAACACTTATACAAACTAAAAAAGTTGCACAATTCCCTGTAGTGCTTGTAGGCACTGAGTTCTGGGGAGGATTAGTAGACTGGATTCAAAAAACAATGTTGGAAAAAGAACATAATGTATCACCAGATGATATGTTCTTATTTAAAGTAGTAGACACCGCCGACGATGCAGTACAACATATTGTAGAGTTCTACGAGAAGTTTATACTTAAACCTAATTTCTAGTTACCAGAATTGAGAATTGAGATATTAGTTCATATGTAAATAATAAGAATTCATATCTTATATTTCATATTTCATATCTCAATTCTAATATCTCAATTCTTCCTTACTAGTTTAACCCCTGCCATCGGAAACACAGCCATTCCCTCTGTATATCTAAGTTCAGCTTCGAGAGAGTTATTTTTTACTGGTATTAACCAAAGTTCAACTTCTTTTTTTGATAAAGGATCTCCTGGAAAAATTTTATCAATTTTCCCGCATTCTATAATGTATGCAATTCCAGAAAGATCAGTATCTGCTAGATTCTTTTTGATTTTGGCATTATTAAAACTCGCATTACCAATGTAACCTGAGGCAGTCTTGTTTTTATTAATTGTAAAGTTGAAAACCGCAGAGTCTTTCGTAAACGAAAAACCATCTCCAAAAGCGTAGGTCCGAACTATAACAGGCAACTTCGCACTGTTCCAAGTTCCAATATATTCCGCAGGCAATTCCCAGTTAGTGGTTCTGCAGGAAGAGAAAAGTGCGGTTAAGATACCGAAGAGTATAATTGACTTTTTCATGCTCTAATTTAGATATTAGAATTGAGATATTAGATATGGGTTATGAGATATTGGATGAGTACATGAACTAATGCTGCCAACAATAACTCCTGCCGGGTTGTGCGTTTCGTGAACATTGATTTCCTTTTTTAGTAGTTGCTTGGCATCTTGAAACTGAAACAGGTTTAGATTGCTCAATTTTTGAGCTATTACTATTCGAATTTGTACGAGAGTCGGGTACAGATGGTACTACTTGATTAGAGGTACTTTGTTTAGCTTGAGATTTATTCATCTCAATAATTAGAGACATCATATTATTCATTTGTTCTCTTAATTGTTTATTTTCTATTTGAAGCAGTTCAGACTTCGCAGTTAATAACTCTACTTTACTTTCTAACGCTGTTATTGACTTAGCAAGTTCTTTTTTCGACTGAGCTGATGTTGCGTTTACAATAAATATGTAAGAACATATTAATAGAATTCTTATTCTCATGGTATTTAGATTTATGTGAATATATTGAATTATCAACATAATTAAAAATTCGCTAAATTTACACGAGCACACGAGTCCCGCACATGCGGGAAGCATACGAACCTATGAACACAGAAGTAACCTCTTTTCTCCTCGCACAAAACCATCCGTTAACTAAGGAAATCAACCTTCTAAGAGAAATCATCCTCTCTTGTGATAAAGGCCTCTCCGAAAACATTAAATGGAATGGGCCAAACTATGTATTCGCTGAGGAAGATCGTGTAACGATGAAAATAAATCCTCCGAAAAATATTCAGCTGATATTACATCGTGGCGTGAAAAAACAAATTCAACCTAAAGAAAAACTGATACAAGACGTTTCTGGCTTACTCCTTTGGAAAGAAAATGACAGAGCTATTATTACTTTTAAAACTGCAAGTGAAATTAAAGCAAACATTCCTTCTTTAAAGAAAATCATCAAAGCCTGGATTACTGTTAAATAAGGCAATTTGGATAATGAGCCAATGTGATTATCTGCTATTTGAAACATAATTTGCACAAAAAAGAATTTCTAATATCTAATATCTCAATTCGTCATCACTAGATTTCAGATACTCCACCCGACACTGCAAACTTCATCGCATCTGCGGCTTTCATTTTTAAAGGTTCAACTTTTGATTTATGAACTACTAACACTTTACCAGCAATGCTGTACGAGAAAGGGAAATACACTGCAACTTCATCAGATAATCCAATACTTGTTAGATTATTTTGTGTTAAAAAGCCAACTTGCTTTACTCCCTCTGAAAGTTCTACCAACACTGGTTCGTTGAACTTTTTATCTTCCCCAACAAATGCTTCTAATAAATCTCGAACAGATGAATACATCAATTTGAAAATTGGCATTCTGTTCAATAATTTATCTAGGTAATTATAGATTGGCTCTGTAATAAATGATGTAACTAATAAGCCTACAAAGGCTAAGGCTAAAATAGTAACAATAAATCCCGCACCTGGGAATCCTAAATCGATAATACCATCCACAGTAGAAACTACGGAGTAAATTATATAAATACTAAATGCTAAAGGAACAATTACTAAAACTCCTTTGAAAAAATAGTTTAAGAAAATTCTGAAAAATTTATTCATAATAATATATCCTTTGTACTCTTTGTGAAATACTCGTTAAAACTTCGTAAGGTATAGTATTTAATCGACTTGCGAGCTCTTTAATATTTGGTTCATCTCCAAATACGATAACCTCATCGCCTTCTTGCACCTGCATACCTGTAACATCTACCATGCACATATCCATACAAACACTTCCAATTACTTTTGCTCGATTACCGTTAATCATTACTTCTCCATTTCCATTACCAAACCCTCGATTATAACCATCAGCATAACCAATTTTTATGGTAGCAATTTCTGCATCGTAATTAAGCACCCCTCTTCTACTATATCCTATACTCTCCCCTTTAGGAACATTTCTCACTTGTGTAACTGTAGTTTTTAATTCAGCTACTCTTTGCAATTCGTGTTCAAAATTTCCAACATTTTCTACTCCATACAAACCAATTCCCAATCTTACCATATCGTAATGTGCCTCCGGAAACCTAAGTATTGCTGCCGTGTTCGCAACATGTCTGATGGCATCGTAATGTAAAAAGTTTCGTAAACTAGCATACATTTTATCGAATAAATTCAATTGAGTTTGAGTAAACAGATCGTGTTCACTAGCTTCTGAAGCTGCTAAATGTGAGAAAACACTAGCTACTCGGATAGTATCGTCCTTTACAAAATTTTCTATATCCGCAATATCATTCCATTCAAAACCTAAACGATGCATACCAGTATCAAGTTTCAAATGAATCGGATAGTTTTTTATGCCTTCTAATTTTAAATGATTGATGAAAGCATTGAAAATACTAGCATTGTAAATTTCTGGCTCTAAATTATAACGAACCATTTTATCAAAGGCATTACTTTCCGGACTCATCACCATAATAGGCAATGTAATTCCTGCTGTTCTTAGAGCTACTCCTTCGTCGGCATAAGCTACTGCTAAATAATCAACCTTATTGTATTGAAGAACATTTGCTATTTCGAAGCTACCACTCCCGTAGGCAAAGGCTTTCACCATTACCATCACTTTTGTTCCTGATAATAATTTAGAACGATAAAAATTTAAATTATGAACAATCGCATTCAAGTTTACTTCCATCACCGTATCATGAACTTTCTCTTCTAACCTGCGTGCAATTTTTTCGAATGCGAATGAACGGGCTCCTTTAATCAAAATACCTTCTTTGCTAAAATCGAATCCAGATAAGGCATTCAGGAATTCATCAGTTGTTTTAAAGAAGTGTTTTTCCATTGTAAACAATTCTGAATACGAAGAAATTTCTTCTCCTATTCCTATAATTCTATCGATACGATGCGACTTAAAATAATCAGCCATCAAAGCATACACTGGAGCTGAATCACTATGAATCATATCTGAAATGATCAGTGTTTTACGTTCATGTTTTTGTTGAATCAGAAAATCAACAGCTATAAACAATGAAGCAATGTCAGCACTGTAACTGTCGTTTATGATACTCGACTGTTGAATACCCTGCTTCATTTGTAATCGCATTGGAATTGCTTGCAATTGAAGAATTCTAGCTTTTACTATCTCTACATCGTATCCTAAACAAAGCATACTTGCCGAACAAATGATGATGTTTTCTATCGATGCATCGTCGTTAAACTTTGTTTTTAATTCAAACTCAAAACTGGCATACTTAGCTTTTAATGTTGCACCTAATTCCGATTTATGTATTGATTTAATTTGTAGATCAGCTTCAGATTCGATTGCCCAAGTAAAGGATTTGTGCGATGGTACGAGTCCATCAGGTACATATGCCTTACCATATATTATTTTATTGGCATGCACAAATAGCTTGAGTTTTTCGGTTAATTTTTCTTCTTTAGTATGAAATCCTTCATCGTGTGCCGATTTTATATTGGTAAGAATGCCAATCTGTGGATGTATAATAGATTCAAGGCTTTCCATCTCATTTACGGTAGATATACCTGCTTCGAAAATAGCCAATTGGTAAGCATGACTCATTTGCCAAACAGAGAGAGGAACGCCTATTTGAGAATTATAACTTTTCGGACTTCTTACAATAGATTTTTCAGGTGAAAGTAACTGATATAGCCAATCTTTTACAATTGTTTTGCCATTACTACCTGTAATACCAATAACAGGATAATCAAAATGTTCACGATGATATGATGCTAATGATTGCATTGCTTTTAGAGCATCGTCAACGATGTAAAAGTTTGCATCTGTATATTTTTCTAACTGAAGTTTTGTATTTGTGATTACGAAATTACGAACACCTTCATTATACAATGAATCGACGTATTGATGTGCATCTTGCTTACCTTTTAATGCAAAAAATAAAGAAGATGGAGCATAAATAACTTTCCTACTATCAATTAATAACCATTGAATAATTGAATTAGGATTAGTGATGCTCGACTTGCACTCTAAAATATGTTGAATTTGTGCTGCCGTGTATTGGTGTTGCATACTCAAATATCGAAAAAATATTGTTTAACTTTATCGATGCTTAAAAATAAGCTCAAAAACAAAATTATTTCTTAAAAATACAATTCAATGAAAACCCGCAATTGGTTAATTACAGGAGTATCTGGAGGACTAGGCCGAGCTTTGGCATTAAAAGTAATCGCTGAAGGTGATTATGTTTTTGCGACTTTCAGAAAAGATTCACACGCAAATGAATTTCTAGATCAAGTAGGTCGAGCTAATGCACAGGCATTTGTACTTGATGTTACTGAATACAATAAAATTGATGCTATGCTCCAAATTATATCAAATCAAAAACTATCAATAGATATTTTAGTAAATAATGCGGGCTATGGATTGCTTGGTGCTGTTGAAGAAGCTTCTTTAGATGAAGTGAGATTACAAATGGAAGTTAATTTTTTTGCACCATTAAATCTCAGTCAAAAAGTATTACCCTTTATGCGTGAGCAAGGAAATGGACATATTTTACAAGTTTCGTCTGCAGCAGGTTTTAATGCAACTATGGGAATGGGTATTTATAATGCAAGCAAATACGCATTAGAAGGCTTCTCACAAGCCTTAGCACTAGATTTAGGAGAAAGCCCTATAAAAGTCACAATTGTGGAACCTGGGCCATTTAGAACTCAATTTGGAGGAACATCTCATAGAACCCCAGCAAAGAAGATAGCATACTACGAAAACACAGCTCATAAATTAGTTAGCATTATACAAAATTACAGTGGCACGCAAGATGGCGACCCTGCAAAAGCAGCTGATGTAATTTATAAAGTAGTAAATGCTCCGAATCCCCCATTACACTTACCTCTTGGGCCACATAGCATCGAACGTTTTGAAAGTAAAATGAGAGATGTACAACTCGACATTGATACTTGGAAAGCAATTAGTTCTAAAACAAACTTTGATGACTAATGTACGAAGCTCCAAAGCCTAAAAAGATTTACGACAAAAAATCTGCGAAAGTTAAGATTGAGCAATACTGTGCCTATCAAGAACGCAGTCAGCAAGAAGTACGTGATAAGCTATACGATATGGGCTTGCATCAAAAAGAGGTGGAAGAACTTATTTCAGAATTAGTAGTAGATAATTTTCTTAATGAAGAACGATTTGCGATTTCTTATGCTAGAGGTAAATTCAGAATTAAACACTGGGGTAAAAATAAAATCAAACAAAATTTAAAACTGAAAAAGGTTTCGGAATACTGCATTAAAAAAGCACTTAAAGAAATTGATCCCGATGAATACTACGAAATATTGAAAACAGAACTTCAAAAAAAATCAGATAAACTTAAAGATAAAGACCCCTTTATTCGAAAAAACAAAATCGCACAATACCTTGGCAGTAGAGGCTTTGAGATGGATTTGATTTGGGATCTTTTGGGTAATGGGTAGTGAGTAATGGGTAGTGAGTATGTTCGTCGAAGCGTCCACGCTTCGACATTAATAATTATAGTCGAAGCGTGGACGCTTCGACGAACACTAGAAGGCTTCGAAGAACGCTAGGTTGCTACTCGATACTTTTCTTTAGCTTCACAAACTTCCTAATATCTAGCGTTATAAATGCCAAGAAATAAAAGATGATTGGCATTCCGATCGATATAAAAGAGATGTAAATAAAAAACAATCTTACTTTCGAAAGAGATAAATTGAACTTTTCAGCAAAGTAAGTACATACTCCGAAAGAGTACTTCTCAAAAAAAGACATTATTGAATGTATCATAACTTTAACTTAAGCCCTTGTATTCCTATAGTGCAATTTAAACAATTTTTACTGTCACAGTAGTTTTCCCACAAATATCGTAAACCTTGACTATGAACACAATTTTTAAAATTGTATTCAGTATCTACAAACAAAGATACATAACGATTGTTTTCTAATTTTAATATCTCCATCATATCTATAGCCTTCTGAATGTAGGCATCTTCCGACTTAAAGTTGCCATAAACTACCCAAATGCTACATATTGTATTTAATATCAATTGAAATATAGACTCCTCTCCTAATTTTTTTTCTTTAAAAGAACTCAACTTATCGAAAGTATAATGAGTATCCCAATAATTATGTGTTTTAACATCGAAAAAAATATGGGCATCTTCAACCTTTTCTAAATGCAAACATTCGCTAAAAAAACGAGGGTGATTTTGTAAGATACTTGCAAGTTGTGCGATTCGAATACTAGGAAAGTTCGAAGGACGCAGCTTTGAAAATTTCCATGTTGAATATTCGAATGCTACCAAATTAAATTTCTGAGCTATGAAACGATATTCTTCTTTCAGTTGGTTTGGATATTCATCTTTAAAATTTCTATTCAACATGCCTGCTTGTCCGAATAAAATAGCTTCGATAAAAATTGGATTATCAACGTTTTTTTGAAACCATTCCGTTTTAATAGACCGAGCTAAACGAGCCATAGGTTCAGCATTCACATGAAAACCCAGTTGCCTAGCTAGCATTTCTAAAAATAGCTGATCCCAATGTTCATCGAGTTGAATTAAACGATCTGTATACTCCTCACATTTATATTCTAATCGTGAAATACACATCCGTTCCAACCATTGCTCAACAATGCTTTCATCAATATTCTTCCACCAATTTTTACAAGGAAGTACACGCATATCTTCTGCTAATTGTTCATATTTTTCAATGATATCAGCGCTGATATAATCCTTTAAAACTAAAGTATTAAGCTTGTGTTTATTTTTTGTAAAACAAGGTTTTCCATCGTTAGAAAAAACGACATGTAGAATCACATTGTTGTATGCATCATCCATATGGTGTTGGTGAGCATACCACTCAGATGAATGTGTATGAATTTCAACATTACCAACCCAAAGTAAATCATCAATATAAATCTTTGCAGCAATAAAATCCGGACCAGCATTCATATGTGAATAGCCAGGATGTTTTACTTTGATGGATTGTCCATCGATACTCTTAAATTCTTTTTGATTTAATAATTGGAATTTCCAAACCGTTTGCACAAAATCTTCCTTCATCACTTATCCTTTTGGTTTATACAAAGGAAAGTGAAAGAAATGATTATGTCAACTTATTATATGCAAGTATTTTTGCCATTTCTTCTTGCATTTTCTGAGCTTCAAATTTAGCTTTTTCAGCAAAATCGATACCGCTAGAAGCATAGATTATATTACGTGAAGAGTTGATTAATAAACCAATTTCATCATTCAAACCGTATTTACATACTTCTTCTAAACTACCACCTTGAGCTCCTACTCCAGGTACTAAGTAAAAATGTTTCGGACTAATTTTTCTAATTTCAGCAAAGTATTCCGGACGAGTTGCACCTACTACGTACATCATGCGCTCGTCGTTTGCCCATTCTTGAGATTTCGTTAATACAGATTTATATAGAGGTTCTTGTTTATTATTTTCTATGAACTGAAAATCACCAGCACCCTCGTTAGAGGTAAGAGCTAGTAGGATTACCCATTTGTTATCGTAAGTTAGAAAAGGTTTTACGGAATCTGATCCCATATAGGGTGCCACTGTTACTGAATCAAAATTAAATCCAGAAGAAGCTTTATCGAAAAACGCACGTGCATATAAGGCCGAAGTATTGCCAATATCTCCCCTTTTTGCATCTGCTATCGTGAATATGTTATTAGGAATAATATCCATTGTTTTTTGCAAACTATCCCAACCTTTAGAACCAAGACTCTCATAGAACGCGATATTGGGTTTATATGCCACACAAAACTCCGAAGTAGCCTCTATAATAGCTTTATTGAACTCAAAAATAGGGTCTTCAGTATCTAGCAAATGCTTAGGTAAACGCTGAATATCAGTATCTAGACCAATACATAGAAAAGATTTTTTCGCTTTGATTTCCTGAATTAGAGTGGCTTTGTTCATAGTTCACAAAAATAGAAATTCATTTTAAATATTAGGATTACTTTATTTCTAGCTTGTTTTTTTGTTAATTAAATAAATATCGTTATTATTGCCATGTGTTAATACTCTTAACACTTCTCAGTTAATACAAATCACACAACCTCAATTCCTTAATGTACGATATTACCACGTTAAACGATAAACTCGTTTCTGAATTACGACAAATTGCAAAAGAATTAAACATCAACAACTACGAAGAACTACGAAAACAAGAACTTATTTCTAATATAGTGGATAAAACAAAGAAAACATCAGACGCTGAACTTAACAATTCTGAAGAAACAGCAGGAAAACCGAAAAGAAAAAGATCTGTGAAAGCTGCAAAAGCTGAAGATAACAGTGTTGAACAAAAAAGAATCCAAGCGGAATTTGATCAGCAACCTGATAGAGAATTCCCAAGGGAACGCGAACCAATAATGGAAGAGGTTCAACCAGAAAGGGAACATACAGAAAGCCAAGCAGAAACAGTTGCTCCAGAAGCGATTGCTATACCTACTGAAGCACCTCAACAAGGAAACCCTGAACTTACTATTCAAGATAGCGCAAGCATCGAAAGATCTTTCGATCGTAACAGAAACAACAACAATCGCAATAACAACAATCGCAATAATAACAACAATAATAATCAACGAAATAACGATTCATTATTGAATACACTAGACTTCGACAATTCAATTGTAAACGAAGGTGTATTAGAAATTATGCCAGATGGTTATGGATTTTTAAGATCATCAGATTACAACTATTTAACTTCTCCCGACGATATTTATGTTTCTCAATCTCAAATCAAATTATTTGGATTGAAAACTGGAGATACAGTTCGTGGTAGCGTTCGCCCTCCAAAAGAAGGTGAAAAATATTTTCCATTAGTACGTGTAGAAACAATCAATGGGCGTACACCTTCAGAAGTTAGAGATCGTGTACCATTCGACTTTTTAACACCTTTATTCCCTTACGAGAAATTCAACTTATTCTCAGACCCAAATAACTATTCAACTCGTTTAATGGATTTATTTGCTCCTATTGGTAAAGGTCAACGTGGATTAATTGTAGCTCAACCTAAAACAGGTAAAACAGTATTATTAAAAGATGTTGCTAATGCAATTGCTGCAAACCATCCTGAAGTTTATTTAATTATTTTATTAATTGATGAACGTCCGGAAGAGGTTACAGATATGGCTAGAAGTGTAAGAGCTGAAGTAGTAAGTTCTACTTTCGATGAGCCTGCAGAGCGTCATGTTAAAATTGCAAACATCGTTTTAGAGAAAGCGAAGCGTATGGTAGAAAGTGGTCACGATGTAGTTATTTTATTAGATTCTATTACACGTTTAGCCAGAGCTTACAATACTGTAGCTCCTGCTTCAGGTAAAATATTATCAGGTGGTGTGGATGCAAATGCATTACATAAACCAAAAAGATTCTTCGGAGCAGCACGTAAAATTGAAAAAGGTGGTTCATTAACCATTATCGCTACTGCACTTACAGAAACTGGTTCGAAAATGGATGAAGTTATCTTTGAAGAATTTAAAGGTACTGGTAATATGGAATTGCAGTTAGATAGAAAAATCTCAAACAAACGAATTTTCCCAGCTATCGATATTACAGCCTCTTCTACTCGTCGCGATGATTTACTTTTAGACAAGGATGTTTTACAAAGAATTTGGATTTTAAGAAATCACTTGGCAGACATGAATCCAGTAGAAGCCATGGAATTCCTACAACAACAAATGAGAGGAACAAAATCTAACGAAGAGTTTTTAATCTCTATGAATAGCTAAGATTCGGTATGAAAAAGCATATTCCTAATTTTATCACTTCATTAAATTTATTCTCCGGTTGTATTGCTGCAATGTTAGCTTTCCAAGGGAATTTAGAACATGCTGCTTATTTTGTATTAATTGCAGCGGTATTAGATTTTATGGATGGACTAGCCGCCAGAGCTTTAAAAGCTTATTCTGAAATAGGTAAACAATTAGATTCTCTTGCAGATATGGTAAGCTTTGGGTTTGTTCCCGGTGTATTTATCTATAAAATGCTGTTGAACAATCTTAATGCAAATGGATTACCTGAAATATTAGCTTATGCTGGTTTCATAATTACCGTTTTTTCAGCATTACGATTAGCTAAATTCAATATTGATACTCGACAAACAGAGAACTTTATAGGATTAGCTACTCCTGCTAATACTTTGTTTTTCATCGGAATTCCTTTTGTTTTGGGCATTCCAAGTGAAGCATTAAGTTTGCTGAACAACCCCATAATACTGTTAATTTTAACTTTAGGGTTTTCTTACTTATTAGTTTCTGAGATTCCACTGTTCTCTCTGAAATTTAAGTCATTAGCCTTAAATTCTAACCTTCATCGTTATCTTTTAATAATCCTGTCGCTAATCCTAATTATATTTTTTAAGTTTGCAGCGATTCCAATGATTATTGTAATCTATTTAATATTGTCGATCATTTTTAAAGATAAATTTAGTGCCTAATATGAAATTCCAAGCAGAAATCAATGTAATGCCATTGAAAGAAATCCTTGACCCTCAAGGTAAAGCAGTAACAGGTAGTATGAAAAACATCGGACTAGCAGAGGTGCAAAATGTTCGTATTGGTAAAC
>CAZYBY010000160.1:0-14347 GCA_964645385.1 uncultured Sphingobacterium sp. | reverse complement strand
ATTGCTGTCTTAAGATCGCCGATACTTCATCTGGTCTTACTTCTACCATAATATTATGTGTTTATATAATGTTTGTATTAGTTACTAAAACTCTTTTTTAAATTCTGTAAGCTTTTCGCAATACTTGTATCGAATTGTTTATCTCCTACAGTTAATAAGAAACCTCCAATTAGATTTGCATCTACTTTCTCTTCAAGTACAACTTGCTTATTTGTTGCTTTTTCTACAATGCTAATTACTTCTTTTCTAGATGCATCGTTTAATGCAGTAGCTGAAACAATCTTAGCCTTTAGAATATTTTTCTTTTCATTATATTGATGAATAAATTCAACTGCTGTACCATACAGTACTTCAGCTCTTGCTTTATTCACTACGATATCAAAAAAAGATTGTGTTGTATTACTTACTTGCGCACTAAATAAACCTTTCACTATTTTTAATTTCTTATCAATAGGTACGATAGGATTTTTTAATACTGCAACTAATTCTGAACTCGATTTAGCAGCAGATAAAAACAAATCAATATCCTGCTTTACACGTTCTAGTTCATTGCGTTCAATCGCAAGATCTATTAGTGATTTGGCATATCTGGTGGCAACTCTAATTTCTGACATATCCTTTAATTTTTCGTTTCGCTTATAATTAGCTTAACTTCACTTCTTTTAATAAATCGGCAACTAAATTTTCTTGTTTCGATTTATCTTCTAATTGCTTACGCAATACTTTTTCTGCGATATCAATTGATAAAGTCGCAACTTGATTTTTAACTTCTGCTAAAGCGGCGTTCTTTTGATTATCGATTTCAACTTTCGCTTTTTCGATCATCTTGTTCGCTTCAACTTGAGCTAAGCCTTTTGCTTCTGCAATTGTGTTATCACGTAATTGTTTAGCTTCTTTCAAAATTAAATCACGCTCTGCTCTAGCTTCTTTTAACAGTTGCTCACTTTCGTTATTTAATCTCGCTAATTCTTCTTTTGCTTTTTCAGCTGCACTTAAAGCATCTTCGATAGAACGCTCGCGATCATCTAATGCTTTCATGATAGGTTTCCAAGCGAACTTGCCTAACAAGAATAATAACAATAAGAAAGAAATGCTGGTCCAAAATACCAATCCTAAACTTGGAGTAACTATATCCATATCTTTATTTGATGTTTTTAAATTTAAATTACAAGAATTTTAAAAAAGCCCGTTGCCAAACGCAACAGGCTTTTTGTTGGATCAACCGTTTCCTAACAATGCAACTACCACACCGAATAATGCAACACCTTCTACAAGGGCTGCAGCGATGATCATTGCTGTTTGAATTTTTGAAGCGGCTTCTGGTTGACGAGCAATGCCATCCATTGCTGAACCACCAATTCTTCCGATACCTAAACCTGCACCGATTACTGCTAATCCGGCACCGATTGCTGCGATACTTCCTGTCATTTTATTTTATTTTAAGTTAAAAATTAAATTCTATTAATGATCTCCATGTGGTTCAGCTACCGCTGTTCCAATAAACAATGCTGTTAACATTGTAAAGATGAAGGCCTGTAAAAATGCTACTAAAAGCTCTAACACGTCCATAAACAATACAAATCCTACCGATACCGGAGCAATCATAATTGTTTTGAAAATGAAGATTAAACAAATTAAACTCAATACGATAATGTGCCCTGCTGTGATGTTTGCAAACAAACGGACAATTAAGGCAAATGGCTTAGATAATACACCGATAATCTCTACTGGAATCATAATTGGGTATAACCACCATGGTACATGTGGTAAGAAAATATGTTTCCAATAAGATTTATTACCATTCACATTCGTTACGATGAATGTTATTACACCCATTACAACAGTGAAAGCAATATTACCTGTTAAATTCGCTCCTCCTGGGAAAAATGGAACTAAACCAATAATGTTATTTACCCAAATAAAGAAGAAAATCGTTAATAAGAATGGCATAAATCTAGCATATTTATATCCTAAATTCGGTTTTGCAATCTCATCACGAACAAATAATATAATTGGCTCGATTAAAGATTGGAAGCCTTTTGGTGCTTTGCCTTCTCTTTTCTTATATGCTGAAGCTACTGATGTAAAAATTAATACTAAAATAATCATCGATAAAAACATCGACATCACGTTTTTAGTAATTGAAATATCTACAATTGCTTTTGAAGCTTCTTCATTGATTGTTCCATCAGCATTTACAACTTTAATGTGTTCATGCTCGATTGCATAAGTGTAATGCTTTCCAACTACTTTATCGTGTCCATGGTTGAACTTACCAGATGAGAAACACTCAAATCCTTTGTCGGTATATAAAATTATCGGTAGATGTACTGAAGTATGACCCCATAAGTGCCAATCGTGACTATCGGCAATATGCTCTAAAATTAATTCTGATGCATTGAATTTTTCCTCGCCATGTTCTGCATGTGAAGAATCTGAATTTACACCCTCGTGTACCGCTGCTGAATCTGCTTTTTCTGCATGGTTTTCTGAATGATTTTCTACTTCATTACTGTAGCCAGGAAGAAAAGAAAAACAAAAAACAGCAGAAAACATTAAAAATGAATTCAGTTTTTTAGTAAAAAAGCCACTTCTGCGCATCTATTTTAAGATTTTATTATTTTTTAAGAGCGCGCAAGTTATACAATAACGTATAAATTTCAAAGGTTGAATAAATAAAATATGGAAGGAAAAAACTTATTAGAAATCCTAGCTTGTCAATTCGATTTCCATAAATAAAAATAAGTGCGAAAACCATGCTTAAAAGCAGTTTTACTACGACTGATCCTAGTACTATAAAAACTGAAGAATCTGCTTCTTTTTTTAAGCCTACACTACATATAAAGTAGGTCAAACTAGTAATCACCAAAAAAAAGCCAATAAAAACAGGGTATTTATCCAAAAAAACCTGCTTTGGGAATATATTATTTGAAATTAAACCAACGAAATACAATAAAATTGCGATAAGTATACTATAAAGCAAAAATCTGCTAATTTTCATTTTTCGTTATTTAATAAGTTGTTTTATGATTTGATAAGTGGAAGCTCCTATTCCAAATAATGACAAAACTATTGTCATCCATGGAGTATGTAATGCCCATTTTTGATCTAAATAATGACCCAAATAGCTTAGCCCTCCGATGACTACCAGCATTTGGAATCCCATTCCAGCATATTTAATGTAATTATTCAATTAGTTCTCTTCTATTTCTTGAAGCGACTTCGCTGTTTTAGATGTTGATGAATACCCTTTTTCTGAAGATATACCCATGTTACAATTTCCGCTAAAAATTGCTCCAGACTCAACAATCAGCTTATTTGTAACCATATCACCAACTATTACTGCAGTAGATTTTAAGAATATTGTATCTGTAACTGTTAAATCTCCTTTTAAATTACCGCTGATATCAGCATTAGAGCCAATAACATCTCCAACTACTTTGCCTGTACTTCCAATTACAACTTTTGCTTTCGAAATTACATTTCCGATAATTTCACCATCTATACGAATATCTCCCTTACATGAAAGATCTCCAGTAATTGTTGTCCCCTGACCAATTAAGTTAATGGATCCGTTTAGTTCGTTATCTTTAGTAGTTTTATGCTCTTTCTTTTCAAACATCTCTTTAGAAATTAATGTAATCAATTGGGTTTACAGCATTTCCTTTAAACCACAATTCGAAATGTAAATGCGGCCCGTTTGATAATTCTCCTGTATCCCCTACAATTGCTATCGGCTCACCCGATCGAACAAAGTTACCAACTTTTTTCAATACTACTGAACAATGCTTGTACATGGAAACCAAATCATTAGCATGTTGAATAACTACAACATACCCTGCATCAGAAGTCCAGCCCGCAAACAATATTGTACCTTCCAAAGCTGATTTTATTGGCAATCCTTTGGTAGCTGCCACATCTATACCGTAATGTCCTTTTCTAGGGTTATATTTCTCAGTAATAATACCTTTTACAGGTGTAAAAAAGGCATATCCTGCAATTCCACTTGGTTTTATATTATTTTCTTTGATCGCAAATCCGTACTGATTTTGGTCTTCTATCATCAATCTTAATAATGAATCCTCCTCTGGTTTAGAACCTATTCTGAATGTAGTGTCTTTTAAGCTTGGTTTACTGTTTACATTAATTGTGTCTTTAGTGCCTACAGTACCATTTATAACACTCTGAATTGTAGCGATATACCTATCATTAGCATCTACAAGCATTTGCAAAGAATCCACTTTTAACGACATTTCGGAAATGTCTCTTCTCAAAGAAACATCAGCATAACCTGGAATATATTCCTTTAAAGGCGTGAAAATCAACAGAGAAGTAACAATAGATATTAACAATACTAGTAAAACACTCCCAACTATAAACACATTCAGCCGGTTTAAGGTAAAAGAAGCTTTTTCTTCAAAAGTCTCATCATTTAAAATAACAAGCTTATACTTGTTCTTTAATCGATCTAATAATTTTTGTGTTCTGTTTGCCATTACTTAGATTACAAATTAAACCATTTTTATCGAATTGTGCTTTATCGTCTTTTGTTTTAAAGAATATCATTAAATAAAATAAATTTGTAATCCTTTAGTTATAATATAAAAATTGAACTTTGAGACTTTCATCTAGATACATTTTAATAATCGGAGTAATCATTCTAACTACATTTGGTGCATGTAAATCCACTAAGTATGGCTTAGTTAAACGCACATTTCATAATATAACTGCTCATTATAATGGATATTTCAATGCAAAACAACGTGTTGATAATACCGAAATGCAGAATAATAAAGCATTTAGAGACAAATACGACGATATCCTTCCTGTATTTAAACTGGAAAGAGATGACGAGCCTACCACAAAAACCGGAAAGACAAGCAATCAATCTTTAGACGATGCTATCAAAAAAGCATCATTTGTTATTCAACGCCACGAGAGAAGTAAATGGATAGACGATTGTTATTTTGAAATGGGTCGATCTTATTTTTATAAAAAAGATTATTTCACAGCTGCTGAAACATTTCAATATATCGCAGGTAAATACAAAGGAAGTAACGTTGGAGATGTGTCTTACATATGGCTTATCAAATCTTATTTGATGCTAAAGAAATATAATCAAGCAGAATCTGTGATAAACGTTGCTCTTGCTAGTGAAACTTTTCCTAAGCGAAATATTTCAGAATTATTCGCTACGATCTCTTGGTATTATATTGACAAGAAAAATTACACGAAAGCAATTGAATATATCGAAAAAAGTATTTCTGTAGAACGAAAAAAATCTTTACGAGCAAGGTATAATTATATCTGTGCACAATTGTATGAGAAAATACAAGATGATGAAAAGGCTAACATCAGATATCAACAAGTTTTAAAATTAAGTCCTCCTTATGAACTGGCATTTAATGCAAAAATAAACGCTGCGAAACTTGTTCAAGTAAATCCAAAAAACTCTAAACGAAGCTTAGAGAAAGAATTACTTAAAATGCTTACAGATGTAAAGAACAAAGAATACTTAGATCAAATTTATTATTCTCTTGCATTAATATATGAAAAGAATGATCAAGAAGAAAAATGCATAAATGCGTTAAAATCTTCAGCAGCATCAAGTATTTCTAATTTACCACAAAAAGGAAAATCTTTTTATAAGCTAGCGAACATTTTATACGATTCGGAGAAATATGAAGGCGCTCAAATGTATTATGATAGCGCAAGTACATTTTTATCTAAAACAAATGTTGAATATGAATTAGCAACGAAAAGAAAAAATAGCTTAAGTAAGCTTGTTGAAAATTTAAAAGTAATTAATCGCGAAGATAGTTTACTTCGAATTTCTAGAATGCCTGAAAAGGAAAGGTTAATGTATGTAAATGATTTAATCAGAAAAGAAAAAGAAGAAAAATTACGTAAAGAAGAGGAAGAAAAAAGATTAGCAGCTTTAGCAATTAGCAATACTGCAATGCAAGTAGAAGGTGGAGCTAATAATAAACCAGGAGCTGCAAATACAGGGAGTACATGGTATTTCTACAATCAGAATTCATTAGGCATAGGAGCAAATGATTTTGTGAAGAAGTTTGGTAGAAGAACCTTAGAAGATAATTGGAGAAGATCTAATAAAGAAAGCTTTGCGAGCGTAAATGCTATTGCAAATGGTGAAGATGGCGGTTCAAATTTAAACAATGTAGAGAATCAAAAAACAGATGATGAATCAGTACGTAAGAGATATTTATCAAACATACCTACTACGCCTTTAGCTATTTCTGCATCTAATGATAAAATTGTTCGTGCATATTACAACATTGGTCAATTCTACAGAGAGGAAATTGTTAATCCAAAGGAGTCTATTAATGCTTATCAAACTTGTTTGGTTAGATTTCCAGAAAACAAATTAAAAGCAGAAATATATTTTCAATTATACAGAATATATAATCAACAAAACAATAAAGCACAAGCCGACATATATAAAAACAAATTGCTAAGTGAGTTCCCAAATTCATTAATGGCAAAAGTAATTTTAGATCCAGATTTTATTTCTGAATCTAAAGCAAAAGATAAAGCAGCTCAAACATATTACAACAATCTATACGAAGCGTATACAAATCTTAATTACAATGCTGTAATGGCTGCAAAGGCTTCTATTGATACTCAGTATGCTCAAACTAGCATTGCACCTAAATATTATTATTTATACGCATTGTGTAAAAATAAAACTGAAGGTGTTTCTGCTTTCGAAGTTGCATTGAATGATTTGATTAGTAAATATTCATTATCAGATGCAGCTAGTATTGCTAGAGAACATCTTCAAAAAATTGCCGAACAAAAAAATCCTCAACTTGCTAAAGTTGCTAAAGAAGAACCTGTTGCTTTCGAACTAGACCCTAGAGCGAAATATTATGTGATGATTACTCTTGATATGTCTTCTACACGAGAAACTAAATTAAGTCTGTTTAGATTTAACAATACTGAGTTCTCTTTAAATAAACTTCAAATCAATACAGACCTAATAGGCGAGAATGATCAAACTTTATACATCTCACCTTTTCAAGATGTTAATGCAGCGAAAGAGTATATTAATGCAATGAATAAAAAGATAACAGATGTAATCAAATTAAAACCCGGATCATATACCGTTTCTTTTATTTCTGAAAAGAATTATAAATTGATGAAGGATACAAAATCAATCAAACAATATTTGCAGTTTTACAATGCTAATTATTTAATCAATGAGTAAAAGTGAACTCTCTAAAGAAGAGACTAAAAAATATTTAAAAAGATTTTGGCAGATATGCATCTTTGGTGTATTATTTGTTGTTCTACTGATTAGTTCTATAGGCTTTGGTTTGTTCGGTGAGCTACCAACATTTCGCGATTTAGAAAATCCGAAAAGCAACTTAGCTTCAGAAGTTATATCGAGCGATGGACCTGTATTAGGTTCTTACTATATTCAGAATAGATCTAATGCAAAATTCAAAGATCTTCCTGCTAGTTTGGTGAATGCATTAATAGCAACTGAAGATGTTCGTTTTTACGAGCATTCAGGAATAGATCTTAAAGGTACATTTGCGATTGCTTTGTATTCTGTAATTGGAAAGAAAAGAGGTTCGAGTACCATCACTCAACAATTAGCAAAGAATTTATTCCCAAGAAAAAAACAAACCATTTTTAATATTGGAATTATCAAATTAAAGGAATGGTTAACTGCAATTAAGATCGAAAGAAATTATACCAAAGAAGAAATTATTACGATGTATTTCAACACTGTTGATTTCGGTAGTAATTCCTATGGTATTAAAACTGCAGCGAAAACTTATTTCAACAAATTACCAGCAGAATTAAGTATTGAAGAATCTGCTTTGCTAGTTGGAATTCTTAAAGGCACTACAGTTTATTCTCCAATTAGAAATCCTGAACGTGCAAAAGCTCGACGTAATGTTGTATTAAATCAAATGGAGAAATATGGTTTCATTACTGAAGCAGAGTTAGAAGAAGCCTCTAATTCTGAATTAGCAATGAAATTTACTAATCCTGATCACAACCAAGGATCTGCTACCTATTTCAGAGAATATTTACGATTAGAACTTCAAAATTGGTGTAGAGAAAATAAAAAAGCTGATGGAGAACCATATGATTTATATAGAGATGGATTGAAGATTTACACTACCATTGATTCTCGTATGCAATTATATGCTGAAGAAGCAGTGAAAGAACATTTAACTTATCTTCAAAAAGAATTTAATAACCATTGGAAAGGAAGAACTCCTTGGGGTAAAAATACAGATATCATCGTACAGTCGATGAAGCGTAGTGAACGCTATCAATTGATGAAGAAAATGGCGCAACGGATGAAGAAATTGAAACAGCATTCAATACTCCTACATCAATGACAGTTTTCTCATGGGGAGGAGATAGAGATACAACGATGACTCCTTTAGATTCCATTAAATATTACAAGTGGTATTTGCGTTCAAGCTTTATGTCGATGGACCCGCACACAGGTCATATCAAAGCTTGGGTAGGCGGTCCGAATTATGAATACTTCAAATACGATCAAGTTAAAACTGGTAAGCGCCAAGTTGGATCTACATTCAAACCTCTAGTATATACTGTTGCTATGGATAATGGATGGTCGCCTTGTTTTGAAGCACCAAACCTTCCTATTGTTTTTGAAGATTTTGATAATTGGTCGCCTAAAAATTCAGATGGCAAAGAAGGTGGTATGATGACCCTGAGAATGGGATTAGCTAATTCAGTGAATTTGATTACCGCTTATATGATGAAGCAAGTAGGTCCACAAGCGGTTGTGAATGTAGCCAAAAAGATGGGTATAACGAGCGATATTCCTCCTTACCCATCAATATGCCTAGGCACACCCGATGTGAGCTTATATGAGATGGTAGGGGCATATTCAACCTATGCAAATAAAGGTGTATGGACAGAACCTATTTACATTACTCGTATTGAAGATAAAAACGGAAACGTATTATTCGAAAAGGTACCTCGCAAAGTTGATGCATTAAGTGAGCAAACAGCATATTTAATGATTTATATGATGAAAGGTGTAATTGATAAAGGAACTGGATTAAGGTTACGTGGACCTAGATATCGTTTCACCAATCCTATTGCTGGAAAGACTGGTACAACACAAGAGAATTCTGATGGTTGGTTTATAGGTATTACTCCCGATTTAGTTTCTGGCACATGGACAGGTGCAGAAGATAGAATGGTTCATTTTAGATCAACAAATTTAGGAGAAGGTGCAAATACAGCTTTGCCTATTTGGGCATTATATATGAAAAAAGTATATGCTGATCCACGTTTGAAAATTTCAATGGGCGATTTCGAAGCACCTCCAGGTGGGCTTAGTGTAGTAGTAGATTGTGATCAATACAAGAAAAACAATCAGTCGAGCACAAATCCTGGTTTAGAGTTTTAATTTTTTATGCAAGTATTTGATCATCGAAAATATTTAGAAAATGTTCCTCATAAACCTGGAGTATATCAATATTTTGATGAAGAAGGAACCTTAATATATATTGGTAAAGCCAAAGATTTAAGGAACCGTGTATCATCTTATTTCAACAATGATAATGTTAATGCGAAAACAAAAACATTAGTTCGAAAAATAAGAGATATAAAATTTACCATTGTCGATACTGAAGTTGATGCATGGTTACTCGAAAACTCTTTAATTAAAAAACATCAACCTAGGTACAACGTACTCTTAAAAGACGATAAAACTTATCCATCTATTTGTATAAAAAAAGAGAGATTCCCTCGTATATTCCCAACTCGTAGAGTTATTAAAGATGGCTCTACATATTTAGGTCCATATGCAAATGGTAGAATGATGAATACCATTTTGGAACTTATCAAAACTCTTTATCCAATTCGTACATGCAACTTCGCATTATCTGCTGAAAATATTAATTCAGGGAAATTCAAAGTGTGTTTAGAATATCAAATCGGAAATTGTAAAGGACCTTGTCAAGGTTTTCAAACATTCGACGACTATGAGGAAAACATAAAAGAGATTAAAGAAATTCTTCGAGGTAATATTTCTCCTGTATTAAATCATCTAAAAACAGAGATGAATTCATTCGCTGCTAATATGAATTTCGAAGCAGCAAATTTATACAAAGAGAAAATTGAGACTTTAGAAAACTATCAAAGTAAATCTACTGTAGTTAGTACAATCATTGATAACATTGATGTTTTCGCAATAAGTTCTGATGAGAAAGTAGCATTTGTAAATTATTTAAAAGTTAACAAAGGGACAATTTCTCAAACACAAACTATAGAAATCCGTAAGAAATTGGACGAAACTGATGAAGAGTTATTATTACTGGCTATCTCAGATTTCAGAAATAAATTTAATAGTACTGCAAAAGAAATAATTGTACCCTTCGAAATAAATATTGATACGGAAGAGAACATTAAGTTTGTTGTACCTAAGTTAGGAGATAAGAAAAACCTACTCGACTTGTCGATGAAGAATGTATTATTCTTTAAGAAATCTAAATTAGAACAATATGAAAAGCTGAACCCAGATGCACGTACAGAAAGGGTTTTGTTACAGCTACAAAAAGATTTACGAATGAATCAATTACCGAAACATATCGAATGTTTCGATAATTCAAATTTTCAGGGCAAGTATCCAGTTTCTGCAATCGTAGTGTTTAAAGATGCTAAACCCTCGAAAAAAGATTACCGACATTTTAATGTAAAAACTGTTGAAGGTCCGAATGATTTCGCAACCATGGAAGAAGCTGTGTATAGAAGATACAAGCGAGTAATAGAAGAAGGCCAAGATTTCCCTCAGTTAATTATTATTGATGGAGGCAAAGGGCAATTATCATCTGCAATGAGTAGTTTGAAGAAACTCGATCTAGATAAAAAAGTAACTGTAATTGGTATAGCAAAAAGATTAGAGGAGATTTATTACCCAGGCGATTCACTGCCATTATACATTGATAAAAAATCAGAAAGTTTAAAGATCATTCAACATTTGCGAGATGAAGCACATCGATTTGGTATTACATTTCATAGAAGTAAACGAGACAAGGGTACTTTAAAATCTGAACTTCAAGATATACCAGGCATAGGTAAAACCACATTAGAAAAATTACTTACAAAGTTCAAGTCGGTAAAGAAGATCAAAGAAGCAACAGAAGAAGAACTCGCAACAATTTTAAACAATAAGCAATTGTTGGCTCTTAAAGAATATTTCAATTAAGCATTCAAATCTATTTTTAGTAGTTATCGTTCGTCGGAGTGTCTTCACTCCGACGAACGGGGAACCCGACGAACAATCTACTCGACGAACGAAAAAAGTCATTTTCGATAATTATAAAACAAAAAAAGCCGCGAATAATCGCGGCTTTCTAATATCTAATATCTCAATACTAATTTCTAGCTTTTAGTTTTCCCACAAATCATGTTCAAATTCGAACAGATATTGTTTGATTCTATTAGCTTCAATTAGACCATCCATACCAGTTGCATAATCTTCGATACGGAAATCTTTTTCGTTATTCCATTTAGTGATATAGCTACTGAACATACGTTGAGTAAATAAATCGTCGTAGCTAAAACGAGCAGCGTCGTTTTGACGGTTGAATACTTCAGCATTAGCGAAAACCTTACGTGCTTCAGGGAAATAAATCCAGAAGATAGGGCCTTTACCAACTTCTTCACCTCCAGAATTTCTGTAGATTAAGATTGGAGCAATACCGATGATACGAGGTTCCCAGATAGAACGTTGTTTATCAAAAATCCAATCTTCTTTTAAACGATAAGCTACAACATCATCGCGGTTTAACTCACGAACTGTAACTACTCTTTGGAAAGAGCCGTCTAATTGTTCAACATCAGTTGTATCTGTACCAGCACCAATTTGAGCAACCTCTTCAGGTGTCATAGGCACTTTAAATTCATCTCCGAAATCTTTCGGGCCACTTGGGTTCGAGTTGTAAGCTGTTAATTCACCAGCCAAAACTGCGTCCATAATAACGTCGATAAGTTTCGCTCTTGGATACGTCATCACAAGGTTTTGTTTTTCCTTTAAGTCGATAACTCTCCATACACGTTTAGCCCACATCGCATCTGCTTCTCTAAGAGGAGCATAAGGCGTAACGAAAGCCGTTTTCACGTTTTGTTTCTGATAAACACCATCTAAAGGTGGTTCAGTTTGCGCGAAACTGATGCTAGCTGTAAATAGCAAAGCGATCAGAGATAGAATTAATTTATTTTTCATGTCTATATAAAACTATAGATTAATATTTTTTATTGTATTGATATTACAACCGAGTTCAATTTTCTGTTCGAACCATCAGGACCAGTAGCCACAATGTCGTCGAAAATCACTTTATCTTTCGGTCCTAAACCATTCATTGCACCTAACATTTCTGGAGTAATTGCAGCACTGTTAGATTGTAAACGTACTAAGTCTTGACGAGCACGGATAATGATAGCAGAGAAAGATTTAACGTTAAATTTCAAATCGAAATCAAAGTTATCTAATACTGCGAATACACCTCTTTGAGCTTTTAACTGAGAAGAAGGGATACTTCCACTAGTTACGCCAGCAACTTTAGCAACTGGATCAGGGATACGTTTTACACGATATTCCATACCACCTAAAGTTTTAACAGAACCTTTTGCGTCTGCAGCAGATACTGTAACCATTACTTTAGTACCTGGCTTAGATACACGAACTGTGTATTTACCATCAGCACCTGTGATACTTGCTCCTTCACCACTGATAGAAGCTTTAATTTTATTTTTAGGAACTCCTGGAGCTGAAATAGAAACCGGGTTGTCTACACCAACATAAAATACGTTCATCTTATCTGCAGAAACTACAGCTGTAGGTTTAGCTACAGTATACGATTGCTCAAATTTATATGGTTTAATTGATCCGTCTGGAGTTTTCACATTGATAACACCACCCCATTTTACTTCACCTTCTTGAGAAGGAGTGACAATGTATTTACCTTTTCCATTTTCAACTGGAAGTGTTCTTCCACCAACAACGATACTTGGGTTTTGAGTAGAACTTGACGCTGAAATAAATACATAAGCTTCGTAAGTTTGACCAACTAATACGTAACTAGTAGGTGCTACTACTGTAGCCTCTAACTGGTCAAATTTAAAGTCAGTTGCGTTGATTTTACCCAATAAATATTTTGTAACCTCTGCTTCTGCGTTTTTGTTATCATTTTGAATCTTCGATAGGATTGTAACGATTGCAGTAACTGGTACACCTTCGAAGTTTTTTTGCTCCCAAGATTTTTTAATACCTTCTTTATCCGGTCCAGGTTCTACAGCGTTTAAACTGAAATCAAAGTTTGCACGTTCGCTAGCATCTACTAATTGAAGATACTTGTTACGTGTTTCCATGATTTTAGCTTTCAATTCTGATCCTTTTTTCTTAGTGATCATTAACTGAACACCAATTTCCATATCACTTCTTTTAGCGATATCACCAGATTCTTCGTCTATTCCACCTGCTTCAGCTGTAATTTCCTTCTTTAATTCTACAATGTACTTGTCTAATTCTTGAGAAAATTGTTGCGCTTGTAATGCTTTATCTTGAAAAGGTTTAGTTTTAACTGGGTCATTTTTCATCGACTGCTCAAATGCATCATATGTCATTTTATTAGCCGCTGCAAAGTTTGAAGCAGTAGTTTCTAAACCGTCATTTACTAATTTGAAGGCATTCATAAATTCCTCAGAGACGTTTAATGCCAACATTGCTGTTAACACTAAGTACATCATCCCGATCATCTTCTGCCTTGGGGTTTCTTTACCTGCCATTTTCTTTTATTAATTAATTCTTAGTAGATATAAAACCTTTAATTAGTTAGCTTTTACAGTCATTGCTGACAACATGTTTCCGTAAACTGAATTTAAAGAAGCTAAGTTTTTAGATAATTTTCCAACTTCTTCTTTGAATGCACGAGCATCGTTTAGTGAATCACTAAAGTTTTGCATCGTTTCAGTTACGTTACCGTAGAATTTATTTAATGTTTTTAAATGATTGTTGGAATCTTGTAATTCTAATTCATACATAGAGTTTAAAGAAGATAAGTTCTTCGCTAAAGTTTGAACTTGCTCATGGTACATTTTAGAATCTGTAGATGAAGCAGCAATTTCTGATAATGAAGAAGAAGCTTGAGAATATGCTGAAGTTAAATCGTCTACTGATTTAGTAGCTTGTTTTAATTTGCTAGCAAATTCATTTGTGTTTGTAGCTGCATCCGTAACATTAGAAATAGTAGATACTTTCTCTCCGAATGTACGTAAACCAGTACCTAAGCTTTCAATTAATTCTGGGCCAATTTTAGCA
>CAZYBY010000159.1:0-1537 GCA_964645385.1 uncultured Sphingobacterium sp. | reverse complement strand
TTGTTTTACTGCTGCTTTAACCCCTCCAGTTTGGTAGGCATTGTAAACTTTTCCTGCTTCCCTAACTCCTCCTGCAACACTGGTATATGTACTGGTAACTGCGCCTTTAATCATGCTACCACCTGTAGACCAGGCTCCTTTAGCATAGCTTTTAACCTGACTCCAAGTTGGCCAAGGCCACATTCCATCTGGGTCAACAAACATTATTGGATTGTCAAATGCATAATTGTAAGGTGAAAATCTTCTTCCTAATTCAGCGGCAGGATCCACGACTCCCCATCTACCGATGTCAGCCATATAAAACCTTGCCCCATAATCATACATGCCGGACTCCGTCTGTAATTCTTTGCCGTTGTATTTATACTGGTAACTGCTTCCAAAACTGAAAGAAGTATTGAAGTCATTTAAACTTTTTTCTTTGGAAAAAAGGCTGAGATTTAAGATATTGTATTTGCAAAAAAACTTAAATTTCCCAGCCCATGTACGAAGTACTAGACAAAGATATAATAGAATCTGAATTAGTAAAACATATTCCAAAAAATAAAAGAGGTTTTAAACCCAAGGTCTCGACACTTGCGATCGTTAATGCTATTTTGTATAAATTAAAGACGGGACTTCAATGGTATATGCTTCCCGTAAAAAGCTTTATTCCGGAATTTGATTATAGCTGGAACAGCATATATTATCATTTCAGGAAATGGAGCAAAATGGGAGTATGGGAAAAAATATGGACAAGACTCTTGAAATCCAGGAGGATAAAGATGGATTTATCTCATATTAATTTTGATGGCAGCCACACTCCGTGCATCAAAGGTGGAGAAAAAGTAAGCTATCAGGGCAGAAAAAAAAGAAAAACAACGAACTCTTTATATCTTACCGACAAAAACGGAATTCCCCTGGCTATGAGCGAAACTGAAGCAGGAAAGCACCATGACACCTATGAAATCCATACTCATTTTAACGAAGTGATTTCTATACTTAAGGATTCAAAGATCAGTGTGGATGGTTTATTTATGAATGCAGATTCTGGTTTTGATTGCCTTAGGCTCAGAGCACTATGCTTTCAGTATGGAATGATCCCGAACTTTGCCAGAAATAAAAGAAGCAAAACAATAGAAGATGATATCTACTTCGATCCGGAACTTTACAAAGAAAGATACTCTATTGAAAGAACAAACGCTTGGCTGGACAGCTTCAGATCACTCCTGAACAGATATGACACAACTGTGATCAGTTGGAAAGCTTTAAATTATATCGCGTTTATTGTGATTGGACTGAAGAAAAGTAAAAAGTTTAAATGAGCTCAATTTCTATTTGGAAAGAAGGTTATGTGTAACTCTTTCAAAAATACAAACTGAAAACAGCAGAAGTTTGGAACACCATTAAAATAAAAATTTCTATCAATACGGAATTGAAAATATAGGAGAAAATTTACAGCAGGAATTGTTAGAAATGAAAATTGATCAATGCAGGCTGAACGTTAGAAAAGATTTATTTTACATTTTTCAGGATAAAGTTGTTTATATTGGAAATGATA
>CAZYBY010000158.1:0-2558 GCA_964645385.1 uncultured Sphingobacterium sp. | reverse complement strand
TATAATCAATTGAAATAAACTTGTCAATTCAAAACAGATTGGTATTAATATTTATGGTGTAGATGCATTTATGAGTAATCGTTTAATTGTATCTAACAATTGGATTACACATAACTTTGGTACTACAATCGCTGATACTGCATCAGCAATTTTGATTAAGCGTTCTAGTAATATTGGATTATATTATAATTCGATAAGATATAATGGTTTTGTTTCTGCAATAAATGTTGCTAAAGAAACAATCCAAGTAGTAGATTTAGAAACAGGGGCGATAACAACTCAAGATATTACACCTACCAATATTAATTTTATAAATAACTTAGTTCAAGTTGATTCGGTTCCTGGTTATTTGAAAAAACCTTATGTAATTTATTTCAATTCTACAGATCCAACATCAGAATTTGAACATAATAGCTATTGGACAGGTTATCAAACTAGATTTGCATATTATAAAACATCAGCAGATCAAAAGACGTTAGGAATTTGGTCGCAAAATACAGCGAAAGATTTAACATCATTCTCTTTACAACCAGGATTTTTAAGTGAATACGATTTAAGTCTTCACCCAGATACTTTAAGATTTGATAAGAAAGGTATTGTTGTTGCTGGTATTTCTAGAGATTACAACAATAGAAAACGTAGTCCGAGAACACCAGACATCGGTTCGATAGAATACGAAAAACAGGAATTCGATGTAAGTTTATTTGAGATTACGAATACTAAAGCAATCTACGGTACAAACACATTCAGTGTTAATATATTAAATGATGGTAATGCTGATTTGAGTACAAAATCGATTTGTTTAGAATATTCAATCGATTCAGGAAAAACTTGGATTGGTAGAGAGACAGTACAATTAACTCAACTTAAAAATAGATACGATCAACAAAAATTCTCTTTCGCTTTAAAACATCTCAAGAGAGACTTTATTGTAATACCATTATGTGTACGTATAGCTCCAGATTGCAGGTTGGCAAATGATACAATGTATATTTACGAAAGTTTATGTAAAGACTTGTGTGTTGGTTTAGAAAAAGGAATATACACAATTGGTAAAAATGGTACGGAAGATTTCCCTACAATTCAACAAGCTGTTGTTGCATTAATGTGTGGATTCGATTCTTCTATTGTATTTAACATTTCACCAGGTAATTATTTTGAACGTATTACAATACCAGCATTAAAAACAAGTAGTGATACTACTGTAACATTCCGATCTTCAACAGGAAAAGCAAAAGATGTTGAACTAGAATATGCGAATTCACTTGATGAGATAGAACATCATATTGTTAGATTAGATGGAACTAGGTTTATCAATTTTGAAGACTTAACATTCACTAGTAAAGCAAAAGCGAGAGCATCAGGTATACATATGTCGGATACCGCCAATAATAACTTAGTGAAAAGATGTATTTTCAGATTCGACAGTACTTCTAAGATTAACACATTAGTAGGAGTGTTAGGGTCAGGAAAAGTTGCATTTACAGATCCATCATTTGCGAATAGAAATACAATTCGAGATTGTGAATTCTATGGCGGTGGATTTGGTGTTAGATTGTTAGGTTCTAAATTAAATGCAGTAAACGGGGCTAACAATATCATCAACAACAAATTCAGAAATAATTATACTTCAGCAATTGATGTGTTCTATTCACAAATCGATAGTGTAAGTAATAATGATATTTACATGCGAGATGGAAATATTGATAATGTTGGAATGAATATTTATGGTGCATTAACTGATTTTATTATCACTGGTAATAAAATTGTAAATGCACAGAATATTGGATTGTCGATTGATAGCTGTAGAACAATTTCTAGAGGTTTAATTGCCAACAATATGATAGCAGGTGGATTTGTTTCAGATAATTTAAAAGATGAAGCTGGTCTGCTAATTAAAGGTACAGGTGCATTCCCAAGTAAGGGGGTTAATTCTTCAGGATTTATTGAAGTGATGAATAACTCAATTCTTTATGATGGAAATAATGACACCGCTGCAGCATTTAACGTACTTCGTTCAAACAGTTTGAATATTTACAATAATATTATTGCAAACTATGGTACAGGATATGCGTTTAAATTTACTACATCTGCAGATGGAGTAAATGAATTTAATGATGCAGATGCTAACTTACTTTATACTAGAGGTACAAATTTAGCAAAATGGAATACTGCAGTTTGTAAAGACTTAGCTGCATTAGGTTTGCAAAACCAAGGAAACTCACCTTTCAATGAAAGTAAGTCGCCAAAAGGACCGAATGATACAGCATCTTTTGATCCAATGTTTAGATCGCATAAGGATTTACATGTTAATTATTCTTATTTAGATGGTACGGGTATTCCGAGAGATTTGGTAATTGATGATATCGATCACCAGACTAGGAACCTTAATACACCTGATATTGGTTGTGATGAATTCTTCCCTAGTTTTGACTTGTCAGTTACAGAATTTATAACTCCATTAAATAATGCTTCATTTAAAGACCAAGTACAAGTTGTAGTTAAAATGAAGAATTTAGGAGCAGACATTTATTCTGCTAAAATTAAATACACATTTG
>CAZYBY010000157.1:0-4868 GCA_964645385.1 uncultured Sphingobacterium sp. | reverse complement strand
ATTGTAAAAGCTTGGAAAGGCGACACTATGGGTAATTTAATCTTCAGATCTACAGCTAGAAATTTCAATCCAATTATGGCAATGGCAGGTAAAATAACCATTGCTGAAGTTGAACATTTAGTTCCAGCAGGAGAATTAGATCCAGATCATATACATACACCAGGTATATATATACATCGTATTTTCGAAGGAAAAAATTACGAGAAACGAATCGAACAACGCACAGTGAAAAACTAGCTAATTAAAGCATTAACATATTAACTCATTAACATATTAATAAGTGGTTTTTAGCAGTACGATATTTTTATTCTATTTTTTGCCTTTATTTTTAATAAGCTATATGCTTATTGACAAAAAGTATAAAAACTACTTAATATTATCATTCAGTTTTTTCTTTTATCAATGGGGGGCTCCACGTTTTGTATATCTATTGTTAAGTATAACATTAATAGATTTCTTTATTGTAAATAAGCTTCATAACTCCGATGGTTATAAAAGGAAATTATACTTAACCATCTCGTTATTATTAAATACAGGATTACTTTGTTATTTTAAGTATTCTAATTTTTTTATTGAAAACGTTAATGTTGTTTTAAATGATATTGGTGTAAAGCAAGTAGCATGGACATCTGTAGTATTACCAATTGGTATTTCCTTCTTCTTATTCGAAACATTGACATATTCAATAGATGTTTATAGAAGAGTACACGCACCATTAAAAAATGTATTCGATTATTTTACTTATATTTTACTATTTCCTAAACTAATTGCAGGTCCAATAGTAAGATTTCATGAAATTGCTGATCAAATATCTGATCGTTCTGTATTTGAAAATTCTGAGAATAGATTCTTAGGATTAACTCGATTTATAATTGGATTATCTAAAAAAGTTTTAATTGCAAATACAATGGGCAAAATAGCCGATGATGTATTTAGCATGAATATGAGTGATATGGGTACGGTTACTGCGTGGATTGGTATAATCGCTTATTCATTTCAAATTTATTATGATTTCTCAGGTTATTCTGATATGGCAATAGGATTAGGTAGATTTATGGGATTTAAATTTATTGAGAATTTCAACAACCCATATATTTCTCAAAACATTTCTGAGTTCTGGAGAAGATGGCATATGAGTTTAGGAAGATGGATGAAAGATTATTTATATATTCCTTTAGGAGGAAATAAAGGCTCAAAGTTTAAGATTTATTTTAATCTATGGATTGTATTTGTAATCTCTGGCTTGTGGCATGGTGCTGCATGGAATTTTGTAATTTGGGGTGTATTTCATGGATTTTTCTTAATTCTTGATAGACTATTTCTAATTAAAATATTATCAAAACTTGGTAGATTATTTAGTTTAATATTTACCTATTTTATAACATTAATTGGATGGGTACTTTTCAGATCTGATTCGATTGCTCAAGCCATACAGTACTTAAATAATATGTTTAAGTTTAATGGAGTAAATAATGTTGAATTAAATAATCAATCCATTTCAATGCTGGCTATTGCCATTTTATTTGCTTTTATCGCTATTGTTAATAAGGTAGAAGATTTTCAAATGAATTTTTTCAATGGATTAGTTAATAAAAAGATATATTATTTTAGTTCTATTCTAGTTGTAGCCTTACTAGTTGTTTCTTTAAGTTATGTAGTTAGTTCAGGGTTTAATCCATTTATTTATTTCAGATTCTAATGGTAAAACGTTTTGAAAACATATTTATATTGATTATTTTATTGGTACTATTATTACCTTTAATCAATTCGTATTTACCAATTTTAAAGGAAAAAGAATTAAAAGGTTATTTTGAAATTCAATCTAAACCTGCATTAACAGACTCTGATTATTTTAACGGAAATTATCAAGAGATGTATATGGATTATTTAAATGATAATCTGCCAAATAGATCAAATTTTATAAGATTATACAATCAACTTCAATATTCTCTATTCACACAAACAAGTGCAAAAGATGTAGTTATTGGTAAAAATAATTACTTGTTTGAATTACCTTATTTAAAAGAAATTTCAGGAGAAAATTTTATTGGGATTGATGCAAACCGTCAAAAAATTGAATCTCTTAAAAATATCAGCGATTACTTAGAGAAAAAAGGCAAAAAATTATTAGTAGTGATAGCAGCAGGTAAAGCATCCTATTTTAATGACAAAATTCCTGAAGAGTATAATAAGAAAGACACAACTAATTACGAATATTTAGTTAAATTTTTATCAAATTACAAGTTAAATTATATTGATTTCAGGAAATGGATAATTTCACAAAAAGATACAACAACACATAATTTAATGGGCGTTACTGGGATACATTGGACTAATTACACTGGACATTATGTAGCAGATTCAATCAATAGATTTATTGAAAATAGTTCCGGTAAAAAAATGTCAACTAAAAAATACATTTCTATAGAAGAATCAACAATACCAAGAGGTGAAGATAATGATGTTGAAAAATCAATGAACTTACTATTTCCAATTGGTAATTATAAATATCAATATCCAATTGTAGAATACTTAAAGGAAGATAATGCCTATTATCCTAATGTATCAGTAGTTGCTGATAGTTATTGGTGGACTATAAATAATCTTAATAGTCCACATAATCAATACAATAACTATTATTTTATGTATTATTTTAAGAATGTATACAATAAAGAAAAAGAATTAACTTCAAACTTAAATGATGAAGAATTTAAAAATTATATAGATAATTCAGATTTTGTAATTTTAATGGCAACGGAGGCTAATTTCAATTGGTTTCCATATGGATTCATAGAAAAGTTTAATAACGTTTATAACATAAAATAATGCTAGATAAAAACGGTATAGCGAAACGCATCGCACAAGAAGTAAAAGACGGAATGTATGTAAACTTAGGAATTGGAATACCAACCTTAGTTGCTAACTATATACCAGAAGGTATTAGTGTTGTTTTGCAATCGGAAAATGGATTATTAGGAATGGGACCGTTTCCAGAAGCTGGCAAAGAAGATGCAGATTTAATAAATGCTGGGAAGCAAACGATAACTACGCTTCCTGGATCTTCTATATTCGATTCGGCAATGAGTTTTGGAATGATACGTGCTCAAAAAGTTGATTTAACAATTTTAGGAGCGATGGAAGTTTCTGAAAATGGAGACATTGCAAATTGGAAAATTCCAGGTAAAATGGTAAAGGGAATGGGAGGTGCAATGGACTTAGTAGCCTCAGCTCAAAATATTATAGTTGCTATGCAACATGTAAATAAAGCAGGTGAATCTAAACTATTAAAGTCGTGTTCATTACCATTAACAGGGGTGAAGTGTGTTAAGAAAATTGTAACAGAATTAGCTGTTCTAGAAGTATTACCTACTGGAGGTTTTAAATTATTAGAACGTGCACCAGGAGTAACAGTTGAAGAAATTCAAAAAGCTACAGAAGGGAAATTAGTGATAGAAGGGGAAGTGAAGGAGATGAAAATTTAAATTAAATTATAAAAATAATCATAATGAACCTTTCCATCATCATCCCCATATACAACGAACAAGGTAATATTGATCGATTAATCAACCGTTTAAAAGGTGTGGTTGCTCAATTAAATATTGATTGTGAATACATCTTTATAAATGATGGTAGCAAGGATGATTCTATAAACATCATTAGAAACCTAGCTAAAATTGATTCTAGTGTTAAGTATATTAATTTCAGTAGAAATTTCGGACATCAAATAGCCGTAACTGCAGGCTTAGATAAAGCCAAAGGTGATAGAATTGTAATTATAGATGCCGACTTACAAGATCCTCCTGAATTGATTATAGAAATGTTTCATAAAATGGATGAGGGATTTGAAGTGGTATACGCGAAACGTAAAGCTAGAAAAGGAGAGAGTTGGTTAAAGAAATTTACGGCTCGTATGTTTTACCGAATTCTCAAAGCAATTACCTCTGTAAATATTCCAGTTGATACAGGTGACTTTAGAATTATGGATCGTAAGATTGTGGATGTTCTTAAGCAAATGCCAGAGCAACAAAAATTCTTACGTGGGCAAATATCATGGATTGGTTTTAATCAAACTTATGTAGAATACGAACGCGATGAACGTAATGCTGGTGAAACTGGTTATACTTATAAAAAAATGATTCGTTTCGCACTCGATGGAATTACTTCGTTCTCGAACTTCCCATTGAAGTTTGCAAGTATTTGTGGTTTCGTAGTATCTGGTATTGCATTCATCGTAGCACTTTATGCTTTATATGCTCGTTTCGTTTCAGGTCATTATGTTGAAGGTTGGACTTCAATCATTATATCAGTATTATTCCTAGGCGGTATACAATTAATATCAATTGGAATAATTGGTGAATATATTTCACGACTAAGTAGTAATGTGCGTAATAGACCTCTATATATTATTAACGATTCCAATATTGAGTAGTGGGTAGTGAGCAGTGAGTAATGGGTAATGGGTATAAAAAAAAGTCCTGAGCAATCAGGACTTTTTTTTATCTATTATTATTTCTTAAAAATCATCATCATCAAAATCGTCATCGAAATCTGCGTCAAATTCATCAACGCCTAAGTCCATATCTAAATCATCATCTTCATCATCGATGATTCTTGACTTTGGAGCGATAGGATCTTTACCTGCAGGTCCTTTAGCTTTTGCTTTGTCAGTACCTGTTTTGCTACTCTTGGTAGTTTTTGATGTGCTTGCTTTTTTAGGGCTTTTCATTGAATTTGATATTGCTATTATTGTTTATTTTCTGAGAGGCAATTTTTCGATTGCTTCAGTTCTCAAATTTAATACAATGATTTTAATGAATACAAAAAAAATAAAAAAAATTATTCTTCAGTTTCTTCCGATTCATTTACAT
>CAZYBY010000156.1:0-1788 GCA_964645385.1 uncultured Sphingobacterium sp. | reverse complement strand
AACTACTAACTACTAGATACTAAACTAATATCTAATATCTCAATTCTTAATTACTAGTTAAGGAATGTTCATGTACTTATGCGTCTGCAAAGAAACTTCCCATTTAGGATTGTTTTTTACATACTTAATAATTATCGGAGTCATTTGATCTGCTTTACTCCATTCAGGTTGTAAATATAATTTACATTGATCAGAAACCAATTTAGCATGTTCTTCAGCCCAATCAAAATCTGATTTGTTAAAAACGATTACCTTTAATTCTCCAGCTAATGGAGCGATTGCAGGCAAAGGCCCTTTAAATTTCTTTGGAGATAAACAAATCCAATCCCATTGTCCTGATAGAGGGTATGCACCAGAAGTTTCTATAAAAGTTTTAATTCCAACTTCGTTTAACTTACTAGTAAGTAAATCTAAATTATATAACAATGGTTCTCCTCCAGTTACAACGACGGTTTTAGATGGATATTTTGAAGCATTTGCAACAATTGTATCTACCGAAGTAAGAGGGTGTAATTCAGCATCCCAAGATTCTTTAACATCGCACCAATGGCAACCTACATCACATCCTCCAAGTCTGATAAAGTATGCTGCTTTACCCGAATGAAATCCTTCCCCTTGGATAGTATAAAATTCTTCCATTAGTGGTAAAAGAGATCCGTCTTCAGGTACTGTGTTCATTATTGATGAATTATGAATTATGAATTATTTCATTGTACTTAATACATTGTAAATAGTACAAGTTACGAATAGTATTCTTTTTTAGCAGCAGCTAAGGTATTCTTTAACAAAGAAACAATAGTCATTAAGCCTACACCGCCTGGTACTGGAGTAATCCAAGATGCTTTTTTAGATACATTTTCGAAATCAACATCACCATAAAGTTTATAACCCGATTTAGTTTTGTCGGATAATTCTCTATTCATACCAACATCAATAATAATTGCACCTTCCTTAACCATATCAGCGGTTAAGTAGTTTTTCTTGCCAATTGCTACAATTACGATATCAGCTTCTTTAGTGTATTTACTGATGTCTGGTGTTTTGCTATGGCATATAGTTACAGTTGCGTTTCCAGGCTCAGAATTTAAAGCCATTAAGATACTCATTGGAGAACCAACGATATTACTTCTTCCAACAACCACACAATGCATTCCAGTAGTATTGATTTTATAACGCTCTAATAACATCATAATTCCATTAGGAGTTGCAGAGATGTAGCAAGGAAGATTTTTATTCATTCTTCCGATATTAATAGGATGGAAGCCATCGACATCTTTTTTGTAATCGATAGTTTCAACAACTTTAGTTACAGAAATATGATCTGGTAATGGAAGCTGAACAATCAATCCATCAATATTATCATCATTATTAATTTCGATGATTTTATTTAATAAGAACTCTTCGGTAGTATCTTTAGGTAAACGAATTACTGATGAAGTGAAACCAACTTCTGCACAATTTTTTGCTTTACTATTAACATAAGTTTCACTCGCACCATCGTCGCCCACTAATATTGCAACCAAGTTCGGAGGTCGATGTCCAGAAGCAATCAACTCTTCAACTTCTTTTTTAATTTCAATTTTAATTTCAGCTGCAATTTTTTTGCCGTCGAGTAGTTCCATTTTTTCTATAGTAATGAAGTATTGAGATATTAGATATTAGATGTTTGATTTTTCTAATATCTTAAATCTGGTAATTAATCTAATTTCAAAACTGCCATAAACGCAGATTGTGGTATTTCTACACTACCTACTTGGCGCATTCGCTTTTTACCTTCTTTTTGTTTTT
>CAZYBY010000155.1:0-7998 GCA_964645385.1 uncultured Sphingobacterium sp. | reverse complement strand
AAACCTTAAAATCATTCATTAATAATAGAGCCCTATCTCCTGAATCAGTAGTTTTTAAAGGGGGTATGAGATTATTAATGAGTTCTGCGCTTAACATATTCTTGTTGTTTAATAACAAACAACACTAAGATTGATAAAGTTTGTTTAAGAATTTCTCTAATATTTCATTAAACTCTTCAGGTCGCTCCATCATTGCAGCGTGCCCACATTTATCAATGTAAGTAAGCTCTGAGTTTGGAAACAAGCTATGGAATTCTTCCGCAGCTTCTGGCGGAGTAATGGTATCGTTCTGCCCCCAGATTAAGGAAACAGGTATAGTAATTTTTGGTATTTCTTTTCTAAGATTATGACGAATAGCTGATTTAGCCATCGATAAAATCCTAAGTATTTTCGAGCGGTTATTTACAATTTCAAAAACTTCGTCAACTAATTCTTTAGAAGCAGTTTTAGGATCGTAAAAAGTATATTCAACACGTCCTTTAATGTAGTTATAATCTTCTCTTCTAGGATAAGTTCCACCCATTCCTTCTTCATACAAACCCGAACTACCTGTTAACATCATTGAGTGAACACGTTCTGGATGTGTAAGAGTATAAACTAATGCAACATGGCCCCCTAAGGAATTGCCTAATAATGTTACCTTATCGTATTTTTTATATTCAACAAACTTGTGAATGAATTTAGCTAATGCATCTACATTAGCGCCAAGTAATGGCAAATCATAAATTGGCATTAAAGGAATAACCACTTTATACTTTGGAGAGAATTTAGCACATACATACTCCCAATTACTTAAAGCTCCAAAAAGCCCATGTAATAGAAGAAGTACTGGTCCTTCACCCTCTTCAACAAAACTAAAACCGCTATCTTTCTTTATAGTCAAACCCATGATTTGATTCTTATTTCTGCTAAAATATAAAATTTAGAATGCAGTTTTCAAGAAATTACACTAAATTCTTTAAATAGTTGAAAATGAGATATCCAATTTCGAATTATTAAAGGTCCTTCCTTGCTTAATACTGATTCTGGATGAAATTGTACTCCCCAAACAGGCAATTTTTGATGTGCTATTGCCATTATTTCTGATTCTTCTGAATGTGCTGTTACTAATAGTTCATTCGGTGTATTCTCTAATATTAAAGAATGATATCTCATCATTTCGGTAATTTCAGAAATATCCTTAAACATCTCATGGTGATAATGTCGGATCTTTGATGTTTTACCATGCATAGGTTTCTTAGCATGTAAAAGTTTAGCACCATAATGTATTCCAATTGCCTGCATTCCTAAACATACGCCTAGGATTGGGATTTTCCCGACATAATGATGAATCACGTCCATTAAAATTCCTGAATCTTCTGGTCGTCCAGGACCAGGTGAAAGTATTATTCCTGAGGGATTTATCGTAATTATTTCCGACAATGTCAATTCATCATTTCTCACAACCTTTACATCAATATTGTGTTGCATTACAAGATCAAGTAAATTGTAAGTAAATGAATCGTAATTATCGAATAGAAGAATCACTTTTTTGATAGAACTTGTTTAACCATATCTGCAATCGATTTACCATCAGATTTACCTGATAAAGCTTTATTAGCTGCACCGATAACCTTACCCATTTCTTTAGGATCAGTTACATTTAATTCAGCAACTAATTGCTCTATCGCAGATTTTAATTCATCAGGGGTCAATTGCTTAGGCATGAATTCTTCTAGTACCGCTAATTCATCTTCTTCAATTTTTGCTAAATCAGCACGATTTTGTTGCTTATAAATTTCGATTGAATCTTTACGTTGTTTTATTTGCTTTTGAACTGCTTTTAATTCTGCCTCTACCGTTAATTCTTCAGAGACACCTTTTTCAGTTTTAGCTAATAATAATGCAGCTTTTATAGCACGTAGTCCTCTTAAACGCGCTTCTTGCTTTGCTAACATGGCTGATTTTATTTCAGCATCTATTTTGGTTATTAGTGACATCTTTTTAGTATTGAGTAGTGAGTTTGAATTATGAATTATGAATTATGAAATGCTTATTGGTTCTTTATCAATTAGTCAATCATCAAGTAGTCGTATTAACTGTTGTAGCATTCGCTTGAGCGGTAGGCATCACCAACATATCATTAATATTTACATGAGCAGGTCGAGTTGCCGAAAAATAAATAACATCAGCAATATCTTCTGGATGTAATGGTTCAAAACCTTTGTAAACATTATTTGCTCTTTCTACATCTCCTTTAAATCGAACGATTGAGAATTCAGTTTCAACAGCACCTGGGTGAATACCTGTAACTTTTATTCCATGAGGTAATAAATCGATACGCATAGATTTTGTTAGGGAATCAACTGCTGCTTTTGTAGAGCAATATACATTACCATTTAAGTAACTTTCTTTACCAGCAATTGATCCGATATTAATAATATGTCCGTACCCATTTTTTATCATCATGTTAGAAACTACTTTCGAAACATAAAGCAGGCCTTTCACATTGGTATCAATCATTGTTTCCCAATCGTCAACATTACCATTTTGCAAGGGGTCTAAACCTAAAGATAATCCAGCGTTGTTAACTAGAACATCAATATTTTTCCATTCTTCGGGTAAAGTGTTTATAGCGTTTTCAACTTCAGTTCTATTTCTTACATCAAAAACTAAATTTAAAACTTCAGCTTTATATTCTTTTTCTAGAGTTTGTTTAACTGAATTCAGTTTATCTTTTCGCCTTGCTGTTAAAATTACTCTACAATTATTTTTTGCAAAAACATGCGCACAAGCTTCACCTATTCCTGAGCTAGCACCAGTAATTAATATTGTTTTATTTGTACTCATATTTAATATTATTCGAAATAAAAGGTCATACAAATTACTCTAGAAAACAATTGATCTAATGGTCTTGAGTAAAGATGCCCTTCTTTTTTTAAGATGTTTTTTGTTCCGTATGAGAATTTTATTTCTGGACTAAATTTGAAATAAGGATAATACAAATCCCATCCTAATCCCCATTCGTAAGACAAATCAAAGTTCTGTAATTTTACTTTTCTAGTTGATTCATCGAAGATGTCCTCCCCTTTTTCAATCTTTTTTTGAGAAATAATATCGAACGAAGCACGCATCCCTCCAATAACATAGAATCCTACATTCCTATGTCGAATACTTCTCAATTTTATATCTAAAGGTAATTCTATATAAGTAGACTCGATACTTCGAGTAGCGTTTTTAGTGATATCGGCAAATTTATATTCGATCTGTCTGTCGACAAAACCTAAGTTCGGGGTAAATCTCAAATCTAAATTACGCCATAATAATACGTTTGAAACAATACCAATATTAAATCCTGGTCCACCAACTGGAGTAGCCTGAAATAATGTATCAGTGGTGTAATATTCAGATTTAGGAAAAACTTTCAGATTACTATTATTGAAACCTACTAAAAAACCAAAACGTAATTTCTGGCGATCATACGATGGTAAATTAATTTGAGCTTTAACGCTTATTTGAATAAGCATTAATACAAATACTATGTAGGTAATTTTCTTCACTATTTTGTTCCTGTATAAATACTACAAATTCCGAATCCTAATACAATACATTTTGTATTATTGAATCCAGATGAACGCATTCTATCTAAAAAATCATTCCCATCTGGAAAAGCTTTCACCGATTCAGGTAAGTATGTGTATGCTTTGGCATCGTTAGAAAATAATTTTCCGAATAATGGTAAAATTTGAAAAGAGTAGAAATTATATAATTGCTTAATCGGAAATTTCTTTGGATTAGAAAATTCTAAAACAACGAGTTTCCCTCCTGGTTTAAGTACCCTATTTATATCCGACAAACCTTTATCTAAATTTTCAAAGTTTCTTACTCCAAAGCTAACGGTAGCAGCGTCAAAAGTATTATCTTCAAAAAGAAGTTTTTCCGAATCCCCTAATCTTACTTCGAAACGGTGAGATTCATTTCTTTTATTAATTTTCTCATTTGCTATATCGAGCATACCTTGAGAAATATCAACTCCAATTATTTTATCAGGATTTAAACTTAGGGCCTCAAACGCAAAATCTCCAGTACCTGTAGCAACATCTAGAATCATTTTTGGATTTAAGGATTTAAGCTCCTTAATGGCTTTTTTACGCCAAATAATGTCTATTCCTAAGGATAAAAAATGATTTAGAAAGTCATAAGTCTTGGCAATATTATTAAACATGCTTGCAACTTGCTCTTTTTTAGAGTCTTCCTGATTATAAGGCTTTACATTCGTTCCCATGGGTTGCGAAGTTAATAAATCTAATTGTTAATGCCGATATTTGCCTAAAACTCATAAAAATGAATATTATTTTACTACATGGCGCAATTGGCTCTAAATTACAAATGAGCGGCTTGAACAGTTTATTATCTGAAGAACATAAAGTATATTCTTTTGATTTTCCTGGTCATGGCGACCACCCAGAGTACGAACAAGATTTCAGCATAGAAGTTTTTGAAAACTGGGTTTCTAAAGAATTAAATAATATTGATGGCGATATAGCTATCCTAGGTTATAGTTTAGGTGGATATGTTGGATTAAGGTTAGCTTTAAAATTCCCAGAGCGTGTAAAGGCTGTAATGACCTTCGGGACTATTTTCGATTGGCATCCAGCACAATCAAACAAACAGATTTCTATGATTAACCCTGATAAAATTAGAGAAAAAGTTCCTGCATTTGCAGAAATATTATTCGATACGCACGGGGAAAAATGGGTTAAGGTCCTTAAACAAACACATAAACTTTTAGAACGACTTGGGGAATTGCCGTTACTCAATGATGATAATTTACCTTTAATAAAAGCAAAATGTTTGATTACTGTTGGTGACAGAGATCAATTAGTTAATATTCCTGAAAGTATTTACGCATATAAATTAATTCCGGATGGAAGCTTTGCAGTATATGCGAATACGGGGCATCCAATTGAGAAAGCACCACACGATAAAATTAAAAAAGACTTCTTGGAATTACTGAGCAAAGCTTAGTAACCAAGAAGTCTCTTTAATACAAATTAGATTAGACTAGTTTATCTTAACAATTCTTTTGATAGTTGATTTTTTATTCGATTGTATTTTAACGAAGTAAATTCCATTACTATTGCTTGTTAGATCTATAGTATAATTCATCAACTCTTTATTTTTATTGATTGTATCGTTAGAAATTATTCTGCCTAATTCATCAACAACAGAAATTTTTGTTTCTCCTAAATACTCATCTTGTAATTCGATATTGAATACATCAGAAGATGGATTAGGATAAATAGACACATTCGTAAAATCAGTTGATTGATTGATACCAACCCCAAAAGCTATTTCTAAAATATTAGAATAATCTGAGAACCCAATAGCATTGAATGCTCTAACTCTGTAATAATAAGTTGTACCTGCAACTAAATTTGGCGAAACAAATATTGTAGTATTTGAACCTAAATTACTCGATGCAACAACAAAAGTAGTATCGTTACCGTCCGATCTTTCTACTCTAAATCCAGATTCATTTGTAGCGTTATCTGTCCATTTTAAGGTAACACTAGTAGCTGTTTGAGATAGCTTAATTAAATTTGTAGGTGCATTAGGCTTTACAGCAGTAGTGAATGAAATGAATGATGAAATTGGACCATCACCACAACTATTCATAGCATTAATTCTAGCATATAATTTAACACCTAAAGTTAAACCAACAGGCACAAAAGAAGTGCTACCATTTCCAATTAATACAGTATCGACTACCATTGAGGTAAAATTCGAATCCGAAGCAACCATTACATGATATGCAGAAGCATTTGAAACCGTAGACCATGAAAATGGAACATTAGGATTTAAATTTACTTGACCATTTGCTGGGGCTGAAAAAGCTGGACTTGTTGTGACAGCAGTTACCACTACAAATGATGTTGCAGTAGATCTTGATACTAAATTTGAAGTACCCACGAAAGTAATATTTTTTGTCCCTGCAGTTAATCCAGTTGTAGCAACTTTTGCGATGATTTGCTCTCCAGGTAAAGCGCTAGCTTTATCAAAAGAAACAGTAGCTCCAGCAGGCACATTCGTAGCTGAAACTGTGATCGAATTATTGAATCCTAAAATTGGATTAAAATTAATGGCAAACAATGCAGTGTCATTTGTACATACACCCGTAGGTGAATTATTCACAACTGCAGTTGTAAAATCAGCTACAGTAGGAGCAAAAATTTTGAAATTAGTGTTATTTAAATCGAAGAAAATATTTCCGATAGATTCGATTTTAATCCTACATGTGTTAGCAATGTTATTTGGAATAACTACCGATTCATTTCCATCATTGGCAGTGCTATCTTTTAATATGATTGGGAAAGTTTGACCACCATCAGTAGATAATAAGATTCTTACTAAAGAACAATTTACTGGAGATACATTAGTATTCGCAACATTCCAAGTAATCGTTTCTGTAGCACCAACATAAGCAGTATCAAGTGTATTGTATGTTGTTACTAAAAATGGACCAGCTGCAGCAGATACAGTAACTGTCATTTCTGCTTTACCAGTTGCACCTGCCATTGCTTTATTATCTCTAGCAACTAATCTAAACTTCATACTTCTAGCATAACTCGGTAATTTCTCACCTTTAACTTGAGTGTTTGTAAGAATATCGTTTAGTTTAGGGAATGTTCTAGTAGGTTGATTAGTTGGAGGGAAAAATCTGAACAAAGGAGCATTTCCAGTAGCAGAGTTTGGAGCGCCACCTGTACCTAAGTCCATTTGTTCCCAGCTATATGTTAATTCGTCACCGTCAGGATCTGTTGCAGATCCAGTTAATTTAAATGGTGTGCTAATTGGAATTGTAAAATTAGAACCAGCATTTACTACTGGCGGGTTATTAGCAGTTGTTGTTTTAACCGGACAAGAATTTCCTGAACCTGAATTAATAAATGCATTAATTTCATCTAAACTGATTGCATGGAAATATGGATCTGAATGTAAAGCAATGTCATCAGCACCACATATACCAGCATAAGCCATGATCGTTGTACCACTGCCTGGTTCGTATGCAGTTGTAGCATTTCGGTTTCCACCACCGCAAGAACCCGTTACTGAATTGAAAGTATGGTTACCTGCAAATTGATGTCCCATTTCGTGCGCAACATAATCAATATCAAATGCGTCGGCTACTGGAGAAGGAGAACCTGTAACTCCTTGTGCTTTTGTACTTGTACATACTACCCCTAAGCCAGCAATACCACCACCACCTGTACTAAACACGTGACCGATGTCGTAGTTAGCTGAACCTATTCTTGCGTTACAAGTAGTTTGGTTTTGCGACAACATTGTACCACCATTACTATTCGTATATGGAGAAGTCATTCCTGGTAAATAAATTAAAGTATCAGTATTTGCAACTAAGTTCATATGCACAGCAACTTCTGTTTCATAAACTCCATTTACTCTATTCATCGAAACGACCATTTTTGCTAATGTTTGCTCTTTAGTTGGATTCGATAATCCTGTAGCAGCAACAGCATACTCTGGAGTACAAGCTAAAGCTAATCTGTAAGTTCTTAATTGTATAACAGCAGAAGAACCTCGGTTTGCAGTATATTGAGCTATACGCTCAGCATTTTCAGATTCAAACTTCTCATCTGCAACTGTTCCGCAGTTGAAAGTGTTTGCCCAAGATGGCAAATCTTTTCTGTAGAAACTCATGTATTGAGTAGTTGAATTATTAGATATCGGGTTAATGAAATATCTTCCTTCTTTTGATAAAACCATTGCATGGAAACCAAAAGGACCTATATCAATTTTCACTGTATTTTGAGGATTTTGTAAACTCACTCCAGTAAAAGTCTTAATGCTTGGATATTTTGCAGCTAAGGCCTCTTCCATCATAGGAGTTTCCATAATTTGAAATGATTCGAAAGAACCATATGGCATTGGTAACTCAACTACTGTGGGATTTGAAGATTTAGCATAAAAGAAATCTGATTTAGGAGCTGAAAGTAA
>CAZYBY010000154.1:0-3499 GCA_964645385.1 uncultured Sphingobacterium sp. | reverse complement strand
ATTAAAGGTATATCTAAAAAATATTTAAAATCTGAAAATACATTTACTTCTATTGATTTTTATCGTCTTAAAAAAGATGCTTATGAATTGCTTGTGAAAATAGTAACTGATATAATTAATTCTGGAGATCTAAATAGTTGGACTGAGGTAGGATTGGATATGCTAGTGAAAAACAATCCTTTGTTGTTAAAACCAAAGTTTATTGGTGCAAATAAATGGTATGAAATAGACAATCATACTGATTTAGAAATTGCAAACAAACTTTTTGCAAATGAATAGCAAATATAACTTCTTTATATTAGATCTTGATGGTACTGTTTATGTAGATGGAAAACCTATTGAAGATATTATTTTACAATTAAATCAATTAGTAAATGAAGGATGTACGGTTGTTTTTTTAACTAATAATACAAGTGTAGATAAAGAAGTATATGTCAAAAAACTATATGATTTAGGTTTGAGTTTTGTCGGGCATAGAAATATAATTACTCCAGTAGATATTTTCATAGATTATTGTAAATTAAAAAATATAAATAGTGCTTATTATTTACTTCCCAAATTAGTAGTAAATAATATTGAGGCAAATTCAGGCCCTGTACATGAGAATATAAATCCTGAAATAGTACTAGTTGGTTTTGATAAAGAATTAACATATTCTAAACTTCAAACAGCATCAGAATTTATTAATAATGGTATCCCATACTATATTACACATATAGATTATGCTTGTCCTAGTGTAAAAGGACCAATTCCAGATTGTGGTGCAATAGCTTCTACAATTCTTCATACAACAGAAACAGAACCAATCAATCATTTTGGGAAGCCTGGTGAACTTATGGCAAGTCACATTAGTGCAATATTAAATGATTCAAATAATTTTAATAAGAGTGCAGTATTAATTGGGGATCGATATTATACAGATATTAAATTGGGCTCAATATTGAAAATAGATACTGTCCATGTTAATACAGGCGAAAAAAATAAATTGCCAGAAATTAATTACGAGCCTACATACGAGTTTGAGAATATATCAGAATTTATAAAATGGCAATATATAAGCAAGTAGTCAATTTACCATTGATATTTCAGCTAGGTACTGATATAATTAAAGATATTGATAAAATTTTTGACTCAAAAGGTATAATATTAAAAAATATCTTAATTGTTACTGGAAGTTCATTCTCGAAAAAAATATCCGAAAAAATAAAACTTAATAATATTATTGGATATGAAATTATTATTGAAAATTCTTTTGAAGAAGTAGATAGAATTTCAAAGATATCTAACGATAATCACATTGATTTAATTATAGGAGTTGGCGGTGGTAAGGTTTTAGACGTTATAAAAAGAGTTTCTTATTTAAATAAGATTGACCACATTTCAGTTCCAACAATTATTTCTAATGATGGTCTAATTTCACCTATTAGTGTATTAAAGAATAAGAGTGGTTTAACTGAGAGTATAGGATCAACAATGCCTATAGGTGTGATTATAGATATAAATATTATTTCGAACTCACCAATAGAATATATTCAGTCTGCAGCTGGAGATATTTTGTCCAATATGTCGGCAACAAATGATTGGTTATATGCTCAAAACGTTAACTCTGATAAAATAGACGATATAAGTTTTCAATTATCAAGGATGTCTGCTCATTCGTCTATTTATTTCAACCATGTTGATGTGTATTCTAAGAATTTTATTAAGATGATAGTTCAAGGACAATTAAATTCTGGAATTGCAATGGAATTATCAGGAACAAGCCGCCCTTGTAGTGGAAGTGAACATTTATTAAGCCATGCAATAGATTTTCTAAAATTGTCTAAAAATAAACTACATGGATTTCAAGTTGGTGTTTTAAGTCTATTTAGCTTATATCTACAAAATGAACTTGATGATGAAGTTTTAACTTATGCTAATAAAATTCAATTGCCATATTCCATTGATTCTATTTGCAAAACTGATAAGGAAACATTGCTGCTTATTTTTTCAACAAGTAGAAAGATGAGACCAGGAAGAACAACTATCATAGATAAATTTACTGATATTGAGTTGTTAGAAAAATATAACGAATATCTTAAGTATTGTCAGAAATTTTATTCTATTAATAACTAAATGAAAATCTTTTTATTAAAATATTTTATAGTTCCGATTATTCAAATTGTCGATTTCTTCACGATTAAAAATAAGAATTATTGGGGATTCGCAGTTCACCATATAAAGTCAGATCAGTTTATTGAAAATGCTAGAGCAGTTTTTGAAGAAGTTAAAAAAGATGCAACTATTCATAAAATACTTTTTACTAGAGATAATACCACAGATTTTAATATTGAAGATGCTGTTAATTTAACTATCGTTAATATAAAATCCTTAAAAGGGGTATTATACATTTTAAAATGTAAAGTTTTATTTGTTACACATTCAGTTTCTATGGATTATGCATTTCGTTTCGAAAACTCTAAATTCTGTGTCCTTAAACTAAATTTTAATAAAAGAGTAATTGTTAATCTATGGCACGGTATTCCAATTAAAAAACTATACGCGTTATGGAATCCAGATGTGAAAAAACGTTTAGATAGAGTGAAATATAGACACTACGAACGTAAAAAATACGCAGGACTAATTACATCGTCTACAATTGATAGTTACGCTATGTCTACCATGTTTCATCCAATAAAATATGAAAACATATGGACAACTGGTCTTCCAAGAAATGATTTTTTATTGCTAGATTCGAATGAATTACCTTCATATTTAAAGAAACAACTGAATTTGGTTAATGAAATTAAATCTGGGAAAAAGTTAATTTTATACGCACCAACTTATAGACAGACTGTTGCTGTAAAAGATGCATATTATTATAAATTCTCAGAAACAGAAATAACGTTGTTAAAAGATTTATTAATTAAACATAACGCAATTTTTGGTTTTAGGATGCATTACTTTAGGAATGATGCAAATCTGTTTAACGTTGAAGATTATGTTGACAACAAATTAATCTTCAATTTAGGTCATGATTTAATTCCTGAAATATCATCTGTATTAAGAGCATCAGATTATATTATCTCAGATTACTCTAGTGTTTTTATTGAAGCTTTGTATCTAAATAAGCCAGTTTTCAGTTTTGCGTACGACAAAAAACACTATTCAGAAAATCAAGATGGTTTATTGTATGATGATGATATTATTTTCCCAGGAGTTGTAACCGAATCTTTCAACGAATTAATGAAAACCCTAGAAGAAGAGCTATCATCTTCTAAACAAATACACACTGAAAAGTACAAAATCTCACAAAAATTCTTTTTCGACCATATTGATACCTACAATTCAAAACGTGTGGTAGAAAAAGTAAAGCTATTGCTTGCATGAATTTAGCTCCAATCCTTGTTCCGGTATACGACAGACATGTGCATTTTAAAAAATGTATTGAAAGTTTGAAGTTAAACAAATATGCTGACCAATCTGATTTGTTCGTTGCGATTGATGCTTCATATAAGCC
>CAZYBY010000153.1:0-6292 GCA_964645385.1 uncultured Sphingobacterium sp. | reverse complement strand
ATCTATAATTTAGGTTCTGGCAAAGCAAGAAGTTTTATTGATTTAACAAAAGCAACTTTCTCTGCAATGAATGTTCCTGAAAATATTGAATACATTGATACTCCTGCTGATATTCGTGATAAATATCAATATTTCACAGAGGCAGACATGTCTAAATTAAGAAGTATTGGTTATAGTAAACCTTTCTCTACATTAGAACAAGGTGTTGAAGATTATGTGAAGCATTATTTAATTCCAGGTAAAAACTATTAATAGAAAATAATTATTATGAAATACACTTCTATCAAATCTGATCTTTTTATTGAAAACAGAAAACGTTTTAATGAAAAGTTGAAACCAAAATCTATGGCCATTATTCATTCGAATGATGAGTTCCCGAGAAGTGGTGATCAGAATTATACCTTCCACCAAAACCCTGATATGTTTTGGTTAACAGGAATTGATCAAGAAGAAAGTATATTCATTTCCTTTCCTGATTGCCCTATTCCTGCTTACAAAGAAGTGTTGTTCTTGAAAAAAACGAACGAGCATATTGCAATTTGGGAAGGACATAAATACACGAAAGAAGAAGCATTAGCAACTTCTGGTATTCGTTCAATATTTTGGTTAGAGGATTATAAAAGCATTTTCCCAATGTTGATGAATCATTGCGAACATGTTTATTTAAATAGCAATGAGAACGATCGTTATGTACATATTAATCAGTACCGCGATTTACGTTTTGCAAAACAATTGATGGAGCAATATCCGCTTCACCGTTATGAAAGAGCTGCTCCAATTTTCAGAGAATTACGTGCAGTGAAATCTACTTATGAAATTGAGTTACTTCAAACAGCATGCGATATTACAGAGAAAGCATTTCGTAGAATTTTAGGTTTTGTTAAACCAGGAGTTACGGAATATGAAATTGAAGCAGAGATTATTCATGAGTTTATTCGTAACCGTGCCAGCGGTCATGCATACAATCCGATTATTGCATCGGGTGCTTCTGCTATCGTTTTACATTATAATGATAACAATAAAGCTTGTAACGATGGTGAAGTTATCTTATTAGACTTCGGTGCTGAATATGCAAATTACAATGCTGATTTATCTCGTTCAATTCCTGTGAGTGGTAAATTTACAGCTCGCCAAAAGGATGTTTACAATGCTGTGTTAAGGGTTTTCAAAGCTTCTAAACAAATGCTTGTAGAGGGAACTATCTTAGATGAATACCATAAAGAAGTTGGTAAAATTATGGAGTCGGAATTAATAGGATTAAACTTATTGGATAAACACGATGTAAGTAAACAAAATCCAGATGCTCCACTTTACAAAAAATACTTTATGCACGGAACTTCACACTTCTTAGGCTTAGATGTTCACGATATCGGTAATAGATACGAGAAGATGAAAGCTGGTATGGTGTTTACGTGCGAACCTGGAATTTATATTCCTGAAGAAGGTTTAGGAATTCGTATCGAAAACGATATCTTAATTACAAAATCAGGCAATGTAGATTTAATGGCAAATATTCCAATCGAAGCAGAACATATTGAAGATCTAATGAACCTTGGTTAATATGTTAATTTATTAATGGGTTAATATGTTAATCATTTTGTGTCTTACTCATTAACAAATTAACTCATTAATAAATTAACATATTAAAATTATCCGTGTGCTGCTACCAATAAATCCAAATCTTTATAAGGTAACTTAAATTGATTTGATAGGTATTTGTTAGTGATGTGTCCGTTATACATGTATACGCCACTACGTATGCCTGAGTTATTCCACAAGTAGTTTTTCATACCACCTGCTTCACCAAGTTCTAATAAGAATGGTGTGAAAATATTGGTTAGCGCGTACGATGCAGTACGTGCAACACGCGATGCAATGTTTGGTACGCAATAGTGAATAACATCGTGTTTCTTAAATACGGGTTGAGTATGATTAGTTACTTTAGAAGTTTCGAAGCAACCACCTTGATCAATACTAACATCAATAATAATTGAATCTTCTTTCATTCTACTGACCATTTCTTCAGAAACTATACATGGGCTTCGTCCTTCTTTAGCACGCATTGCACCAATTGCAACATCACATTTAGATAATGCTTTTTGAAGTACAACAGGTTGTAAAACAGAAGTGAAAATTCTACTACCGATATTGTTTTGCAATCTTCTTAAATGATATACGGAGTTGTCGAATACTTTTACATCTGCACCTAATGCTAATGCTGTGCGTGCTGCATACTCTCCTACTGTTCCTGCACCAATAATAACAATCTCTGTAGGTGGTATTCCTGTAACACCCCCAAGAAGCAATCCCTTGCCATTATGTGTGCATAATAATTCTGATGCAATGTGAATTGAAGCGGTTCCTACAATTTCGCTCATTGAGCGTACAACAGTTAAGATGTCGCCTTCATCTCTTAAGTATTCGTAAGCTACTGCAGTAATATTTTTTTGAACAAGCAGTTTTAGATAATCTGCTTTCAATGATGATACTTGTAATCCTGAAATTAAAGTTTGTCCTCCACGCATTAACGAAATCTCTTCGATAGTCGGGGGTTCAACTTTTATAATAACATCCGATTCCCAAATTTTCTTATTGTCGTAAGCAATTTGTCCGCCTTCTTCTGAATAATCTTTATCTGGAAATTTAGCGGCATTACCAGCACCTGTTTCTATGTGTACTTCGTGACCATTATTCACGAGTAAACCAACAGAAAGTGGAGTTAGGGCAATTCGATTTTCTTGAAAGGTGGTTTCTTTAGGTATACCAATATTTAAATTGTGCTTTCTATTCTTAATTGCCATCAGTGCCTCTTGAGGCATTAACAATGCTTGCTTGGCAATTTCGGAAAATCCTTTGTTCGAGGTGTCCATCCTTTAATTAGCTAGATTATAAAGATAAGAAATTATACCTGCTTTTAAAAGCTGTTATAAGTCCTTTAAGATGTTTTCTACCCAGCCTTTGCCCCATTCTTCAATTTCTTGATTGGTCCATAATTCTGGATAAAAGATTCTCTTTTGGAAACGTGGTGGTAAATACTTTTGCCAATTCGTTCCGCCTGTAGCTTTGATATCTTGAGGGTCTTTGTGTAAATAACGAACTGCAGATTTGTAATGAACTAATGGCCAGTTTACGTTTACGCTAGTGTCAAACTTACGCATAGCTTCAGTAATTTTAGAATCTTCAGTTTTCAGTTTCTTATATACTGTGTAAATATTATTTTCGAAACATTTTCTAGCAAGTGCAGCAAAAGTGCTTAAGTACTTTTCTTCAAACTGTTTTAAGGTTAATGTTTTTTTACCAGTACTTAATTCAGTTGCACCATGTTTCCAATATATGTTTTCAAGGTATTTATCTGCATCAAAAGTTTCTTTTTTCAAATCTTCGCGAACATCCTTGTCTACTAGGTTGATGAAGTCTGTTGCATAAATTTCAATCATTCTATATTGAGCTGATTGAAATCCACTCGCAGGAAGTAAGGACATTCTGTATTTTAAGAATTGTTCTTTTTCCATTCCATCTACCATCACATCAAAAGATCCTGTTAATAATTCAAAATAGCGATTGATTCGTGTTAATCTATCTAAGAAAAATTTCTCGGTGATGTTTTCTTTTTTACAGATTTGTTCACATTCACTTAGTATCATTTTGAAATACAACTCTGTTACTTGATGATACATAATGAAAATGTTTTCATCAGGGAATGCAGTTTTAGGATTTTGCAAACTAAGCAATGTGTCGAGATGAATATAATCCCAATAAGTTAAATATTCAGAGTACAACAATCCATCAAGATAAGACACGAGGTCTTGGCCCATGGTATCGTATTTCTCTTTTAGTTTTTGAATTCTGTCGATTATATCCTGACTTAGTTCCATTTTATTAAAATTTAATGCAAAATTAATTTATTTTTTTATTCAGCATATTTTCAATACTAGTTTCTAATGCGATAAAATTAGTTGGTACAACATCTAGTATTTTTTTATTACTGTATTCCGATTTATTAAATCCAGCTGAGAGAGTATGTCTATTTAAAGGATGTTTTTTATTGAAAAGCTGAATGAAGACAACAGCCAATTTCATCATCCATTTAGATACCAAAATGGAAGGAGCTTTAGTGTTCATTTTAATCGCGATGGTATCTAATAAATTCTTGAAAGAATAATTTCCTGCCGAGATGATGAATCGTTCGGAATGAATACCTTTTTCATATAATGAAATCATACAATTTGCCACATCGTTCACATCCACAAAACCATTCATACCCGGAGTATAAAAACGAAGACCATTTTTAACCTGATCGATAAAGGCCATACTTCCTTGATTGCGTTCGTCGTAACCTAGAATTACTGAAGGATTTACAATAACAGCTTTCAAGCCTTCGTGAATTCCACGCCATACTTCGCGTTCTGCTTCGAACTTTGAGATAGCGTAATCTGAATCACCTTTTTTAAATACCCATCGGCAATTCTCATCGATTAATTTACCTGGTTTAGCTTCACCTACCGCAGCAATAGAACTAACATGTATTAGATGAATATTTTCTAAATCGAGGGCAACGTTTACAATATTACTGGTAAGGTCGACATTGTTTTTCCAGATCGATTTTTTATCGCTATCCAGAAAACTAACAACAGCGGCACAATGGAAAATGGCATCACATCCTTCTAATTCATCTTTTAAACCGAAGAAATCGAGTAAATCTATATCTACCCATTGAATTGGTAAATTTTGAAGGAAAGTTGGGATATTAGAATGCTTACGCTTAGAGGCTTTGATGGTATATCCCTTTTGAGAAAGATATAAACATACGTATGAACCTAAAAAGCCAGTAGCGCCTGTGACAAATACCATGATACAAATATGTAGAAAATATATAAGTTTGTGTAGAATTAAATAATATGTTAGAAGACTTTTTGCAAGCCCTTACTCCCGACGAAGGAGTGCTATCTGAACAATATTATGAAAGCCAAATTGGTTTTCAGATTGAAAAGTATACAGATCGATTCCCTGATCTATCAGAAATTAATTTAGCCTTTGTTGGTGTGCTTGAAGATCGTAAAGCTATTCAGAATGAAGGCTGTGCACAAGGTCCGGATCGTATACGGAAAGAATTATACCACTTAAATGTAGGTGATTTTAAGTTGAAGATGGTGGATCTTGGGAATATTCTTCCGGGGAATACTGTTCGTGATACACACGTCGCCTTGAAAAACGTTTGTCATGAATTAATCAAACTTAATATTATACCTATTATCGTTGGAGGTGGACAAGACCTTACCTACGCTCAATATTGGGCTTATGAGAATTTAGATAAGAAGGTAGATATGGTAGTATTGGATTCTCATTTCGATTTAGATGCTCGAGTTGATGAGCAACAAACACCTGATTCTATTTCATATTTGAATAGCATCATTTTACACGAACCACATTTCTTGTTTAATTACAGCAATATTGGATATCAAACGTATTATGTAAATCAGGATAGTATTGAATTAATGCACAAAATGTATTTCGATATACATCGCTTAGGTGCTTTTAGAAATAATACGGCAGAAACAGAACCAATTATTCGTGCTGCAGATATGATGAGTGTTGATATTTCATGTATTAAAATGTCGGATGCTCCAGGAAATGCAAATGCACATCCAAATGGTTTTTATGCTGAAGAAGTTTGTCAAATGATGCGTTATGCTGGAATCTCGGATAAGCTCAGTTCTGTTGGTGTTTATGAATATAACCCGAAGTACGATCATAGAGAGCAAACTGCAGAATTGGTTGCCCAAATGTTATGGTGTTTTATTGAAGGATATTATCAACGTAAAAATGATTTGCCGAGCACTTCTAAAAAAGATTTTATAAAATACAGAGCAACTTTTGAAGATGTTACTTCAGAAGTAGTGTTCTTAAAAAGTAAAAAAACAGATCGTTGGTGGATGCAAATTCCATATCAAAGTAATAACTCTAAAAATGAGCGATACGAATTAATTCCTTGCTCTTACGAAGATTATCGTTTAGCTACCACAGGCGAAATGCCTGAAAGATGGTGGAGAAATTACCAGAAGATGCTATAGACTTTTTCTAAAAAAACTAAAACATCTTCTGGTAATATGTTAATTTGTTAATGAGATAATATGTTAATAAAAGCCATCATTAACATATTATTTCAATTGGTATTTTTCCATATACAACTTATACAATTCCTTTTGTTTGTTGTTTAAGTCGATACTGGCACCTTGAATAAATGCTGATGTTACATTAGATGTTCTCATATCTAATAAATCACCTTCTGAAA
>CAZYBY010000152.1:0-3659 GCA_964645385.1 uncultured Sphingobacterium sp. | reverse complement strand
AAGCAACACCCATGTTGTTGTAAACAACACCATTGTCTTTACTTAAGTTATTAGCCTCTTTCAATAATGACAATGCATCATTTGCTTTTCCACCTTGAGTTAAATAAACGTAAGCTACGTTGTTTTTACCTCTCCAATCTGAACTGAATTGAGTAGAAACTCTGTTGTAGATAGCTAACTTTTCGTTCATATCTGAAGTTAAAGTAGAAGCGTATAATAATTCTTCAACAGTTAATTTCGAAGTATCAACTTTAGACATTGCAACTATTTCAGCATCAGTTTTGCGTTTCTCAGTAGCAATTAATGTAACTTCTGAACGACGTAATTGAGGCAATAATTTGTCAGCAATTTTGCGGTATGATTTTAATTTTTTGATTTCTTTTTCACGAGCATTAACATCAGAAATAGTAGAAACGATGTTCACAATTTCATCACGATCAGCGATATCAGATGCAGAAGCAACTTGTTTTAAACCATCCCAGTCTTCAGCAGTAGCTGATTTCTTGTAGAATGAGCTGTCATTAACTTGAGTGATTTTATTTTTCTTTAACCAAGTTAAAAAGTACTTGTAAGTAGCATCAGTTCTTTGAATTGCTAATTGGTCGTTTCTTTTTAACTCACCATCTGGAGATGCATAAGAAGAAATTGAGATACCAGTTAAAACGTTTGATTTGATAAACGATTCGAAACCTTTCATGTCAGCAGATTTCTTTTGTTTTTCAGAAACTACTGCACGATCGATATCAAAGAATACTTTACCTTTAACTTCAACCGGAACAACTTTAGCATAATTATCAGCACCTAACATAGCAACATCTGTTGATTGGTTAGATAATGCTGTTGTAAGTGTACCTTCAACAACTTTTACTTGGTCGAATGGTAATGATTTCGATCCACGACTAGCTGTTGGGTTGAAAGAAACAGTAGCATTTTTCATTTCAGGTTTGTAAGCAACTTTATCACGGTAAGTGAAAGTTCCACCATTTGTTTTGCTAATTGTAACACCATCAGCAGTAGAAGCTTCACCTTTTAAAGTTAATGGACGTAATTTAATTGAACCACCATCGAATGACATAGTAGGGTTCATATTTAACGCAGTTTTTTTGTCGAAATATTTCACTGGAATTGTACCTGTGATAACAATTTCAACACTATCACCACGCACTTCTAATGGATTAGGTTTTGCGTCGTAACTAACCGTGTTTGACTTCTTTTTCATTGATTTCAATGCATTACACCCTGTTAATAAGGCTGATGCGACGAAAACTGATAAAATAAACTTAATTTGTAAGTTCTTCATGATTGTTAATTTGAATTTTTTTAATGAATAGAATACTATAAATTTGTTACCGATTCACTTAGGCGCAAATATAAAACAATTAATAGAATATCCAATTTAGAACAAGTATAGAGTGTATATTATAAAAGTAAAAGGCATAGCCAAAATTCCTGATTATATTCAGCTCCGCGATGATAAATTCACTTTATTGGCGTACTTTCGGGTCGATCGCCCAGAAAAGACTCTTGAAAAATGTGGATTAGGCGACAAAGCAGAGGAAATTAACGACATTATTAAAAATCTACCTTTTGGTGAGATTAAAAAACTAGAATTTTAATGGATACTTTCGAAATAATAAATTTAGACCATATAAATGTTCTTCAAAGAAACCATTTGGTTCTTTCTGACGTAAGTTTAAAAGTAAATAAAGGAGAATTTATATTCTTAATCGGGCAAACTGGTAGTGGTAAAAGCAGTTTGTTAAAGATGATTTATGGAGATTTGATGATAAGTCAAGGTACTGGTAAAGTAGTAGGCTTTGAACTAGGTAAAATTAAAAATGCTGAAGTACCATATATGCGTCGTAAGATGGGCATTGTATTTCAAGATTTTCAATTATTAACCGACAGAACAGTTGAGGATAATCTTCGCTTTGTTATGGAGGCTACTGGTTGGGATGATCAGCGATTGATGAATGCTCGTTTAGCGGAAGTTTTATCGGAAGTTGGGTTAAATGGCAAAAACAATAAGATGCCTCATCAGTTATCTGGTGGAGAACAGCAAAGAGTGGTAATTGCTAGAGCATTAATTAACCATCCTGAAGTAATTCTTGCAGATGAGCCTACAGGCAATTTAGACCCCGACTCTTCTGTTGAAGTAATGAATTTACTAATGAAAATTAGTAAAACGGGAACAGCAGTTTTGATGGCAACACACGATTATAGAATGATTGAAAAGTTTCCATCAAGAATAATTAAATGTGAGAACGGTAAGATAGTTGAAGATAAATATCAGTGGGTTTGATTGTAGTTTGTAGAATTGAGATATTAGATATTAGTTTAAGCGAGGACATATAGTGAATATTAAATAAAATTAACATGAGAAAAACAATTTTTGCATTAACCTTTATAATGATAAGTGCAGTAACTTTTGCACAAGAAATTGGAATTGAAATTGGCAACAAAGCTAAGGATATTGAGTTAACTGGTCCGGATGGTAAAGCTTACAAAATGTCGGATATTAAAGGCAAAATTGTATTGCTAGATTTTTGGGCTTCTTGGTGTGGACCGTGTAGAATGGAAAACCCTAACTTGGTAAAATCTTATGCTAAATACAGCAAAGCGAAATATAAGAATGCAAAAGGTTTTGAAATTTATAGTGTCTCTTTAGACAAAAACAAAGAAGCTTGGGTTGCAGCTATCGCAAAAGATAATTTAACTTGGGAAAATCATGTGAGTGATTTAAAAGGATGGGCTTCATCTGCTGGTGCCGATTATGGAGTTAACTTTATACCACAGAATTTCTTGATTAACGAGAAAGGTGTAATAATTGCAAAAAACCTAAGAGGTGAAGCATTAGATAAAGAATTAGATAAATTATTGAAATAGTATTTTGTACTATAGAAGAATTCTCTCCTCATGCTTTGAGGTGAGAATTTTTTATTTTATGACTGACAAACTGACGATAATAAAGCATTGGCAAACAATTTGAAATGATGTTTGCATTAATAATAAATTGAAACAAAGTACGAAATGACAGAGCCAGGAGCAGAAAATATGACAAATGAGCCTATCGACTCTCAAAATTTAGAGAATCAGGAAACTACTACGGCAGAAAATACTGAAGTTGTAGAATTAAGTGTTGAAGAACAGTTGAAGGCACAATTAGAAGAAACTAACGATAAATATATCCGATTATTAGCTGAGTTTGATAATTTCAAAAGAAGAACTGCTAAAGAGCGAATAGAGTTATTTAAAACGGCAAACGCAGAAACAGTTAAATCTTTAATCACAGTTTTAGATGATTTCGATCGTGCACAAAAATCAATCGACTCTGCAGTGGATATTGATGCAGTTAAAGAAGGTTTAAAATTAGTTCACCTAAAATTAAAATCAACTTTAAACGCTCAGGGACTAGCTGAAATGGAAAGCAGTGTTGGAAAAGCATTTGATACTGATTTACACGAAGCGGTGACAAATATCCCAGCTCCTACTGAAGAATTAAAAGGCAAGGTAGTTGACGAATTAGAAAAAGGTTATTTATTAAACGACAAGGTGATTCGTTTCGCTAAAGTTGTTGTTGGAGCATAAATATGGCAAAGAGAGATTACTATGATATTCTTGGAGTTAGCAGAAACGCTGACGCTGATGAAATAAAAAAA
>CAZYBY010000151.1:0-5776 GCA_964645385.1 uncultured Sphingobacterium sp. | reverse complement strand
TGGCAGTTTATTTAACTATTTTATCTAGAGCTGATCATAAAGAATTACTTCACAATATTGCTGTAACGTGTTGGATTTTAGCTAATTCAGTTTGGATGGTTGGAGAGTTTTTCTTTAATGACTCTACCCGTTTATTAGCTGCCTCGTTTTTCATCATAGGATTATTATCAATCAGTATTTATTATTTTGGCTTGCTTTTTAAACATAAAAACTAAGCTTATCAACATTAATCAACATCTATTCACATAGCTTATCCACATTGTTAATATGATTTTTTTAGAGAATGAACTTTTTAAAATAGGTTTATTGGAAATGGGAGCCGAGCTTCGTTCGGTTGTTAATAAAATGAACCAAAATGAGTACATATGGCAAGCTGATCCCTCAGTTTGGAATAGAAGCTCACCAGTGTTATTTCCGTTTGTAGGCCGACTTAAAAACGATAAATACGAATATTTAGGAAAGGAATATAATCTACCTCAACATGGTTTCGCGCGAAACTTTGTTTTTGATATTTCTTCACATTCAAATTCTCAAGTAACCTTTCAATTAGTTTCAAATGAAGAAACCTTGAAAAATTATCCTTTTCAATTCAATCTTCAATTGAATTATGAATTAAAAAGTAATGCATTGGAACTGACCTATAGAATTGAAAACATTGGGAACGATATAATGTATTATTCAATTGGTGCTCATCCTGCTTTCCGACTAAATTCCGAATTAGATACTTACAGTATAAAATTCGATAATACTGAAGTTTTTAATCGTCAATTATTATCAGGTGGATTACGAACACATCAATTAGAAAAAGTAGAATTTGATGGCATAACTTTACCGCTTAAAGCTGAGTATTTTAAGGAAGATGCAATAGTCATTAAAGGAATGAAATCGAATGTTCTTACAATTTTAGATAAGCAATTGATGCCTTATGTAAGTTTAGAAGCACAAGACTATCCTTACTATGGTATTTGGTCAAAAAGTCCTTTTCCTTTTATATGCCTAGAACCTTGGGATGGTATAGCTGATCAAGTTGATGCTTCGGGTAAATTATTAGAAAAAGAAGGAATTAAATCTCTAGGCTCATCTGAAGTAGTTTTTCGCAGAATTACTTTCCGTTTTTTCTGATTGACTTTGTTTATCGTTCAACTCGTGTTCTAAATCGCTTAGTACAATATCTAATGACACAACCGATAAGTGAATTTCTCTAATCGATAAATATAATGAAGCCAGCATTAACAATAGGCTTAGTCCAAAAGCATATTGCCCCAATCGAACTTCAGCATTAAAGAGTAGAAACATCGTAAGTACACAACCAAACATGCAGAATACACCTAACATTTGCATCAATCGGATAAGTTTTACCCTTCTTCTAAGGTTATGTAATTGAAAAAGAATCTTATCGTCGTGTTCCTTTTCCCATAAATCACGTAGACTTCTAATTCGGCTCGCAATTACGTTAAAGCGGTTAGTATAAGCAAGTAACAACAAACTCATGGCAGGAAAAAGTAGGGCGGGAGTATTAATTGTAAATTCCATAAAACTCTATTCGAAAATTGTTGTTTAAAAATAGTGAATTCCTTTAAAGAATTGTTTTAAAATCGTGTACAATTAATTAAGTTTGTCACATCATTACATAACACAATAAGCAAAATGTCAGACATAGCAGAAATTATTTTAGATGGGAAAAAGTATGAATTCCCAGTAATTACAGGTACTGAAGGCGAAAAAGCCATTGATATTTCTAAACTTCGTGATGAAACGGGATATGTGACTCTGGATACTGGATATAAAAATACAGGTGCTACAAAAAGTGCAATTACATTTTTAGATGGTGAAGCAGGTATCTTAAAATACCGTGGATATCCAATCGAACAAATCGCTGAGAAGTCGACGTTCATTGAAGTTGCTTATTTGTTAATCTATGGTGAGCTACCAACTAAAACTGAATTAGATGATTTCACACATGAAATCTCTCGTCATACGTTAATTCACGAAGACATGAAGAAGTTTTTCGATGGATATCCTTCGAAAGCACATCCAATGGGACAATTAGTTTCATTAGTTTGTTCATTATCTTCATTCTACCCAGAGTCTTTAAATCCTAATCCAACTAAAGAAGAACAAAACTTAACCATTATTAAATTATTGGCTAAGATGAGTACTATTGTTTCTTGGATTCATAAAAAGTCATTAGGTCATCCTCTAATTTACCCTCAAAATAAATTAGACTATGTTTCGAATTTCTTAAACATGACTTTTGGAAATCGTACTGAAGACTATATCGTTGATCCAGTAGTGGTTGATGCGATGAACAAATTGTTAATCTTACATGCTGATCACGAACAGAATTGTTCAACTTCTACAGTACGTATAGTAGGTTCTTCGGATGCTAACTTATATGCTTCAGTAGCATCTGGTATATCAGCACTTTGGGGACCGCTGCATGGTGGTGCAAACCAAGCTGTAATCGAAATGCTTGAAGCTATTAAAGCTGACGGTGGTGATGCCGATAAATGGTTAGCTAAAGCAAAAGATAAAAATGATCCTTTCCGTTTAATGGGATTCGGTCATAGAGTATATAAAAACTTCGACCCTAGAGCAACGATTATCAAAGAAGCATGTGATAATGTTTTGAATAAATTAGGTGTACATGATCCAATTTTAGATATCGCAAAAAAATTAGAACAATCTGCATTGAGTGATCCATATTTCGTAGAAAGAAAGCTCTATCCAAACGTAGATTTTTACTCAGGTATTATTTACAGAGCAATAGGATTCCCAACTGAAATGTTTACAGTTCTATTTGCATTAGGTCGTTTACCAGGTTGGATTGCTCAGTGGAAAGAAATGCACGAGAATAAAGAGCCAATTGGTCGCCCTCGTCAGATCTATACTGGTAAAACAAATAGAGACTACGAGATCATCGCGAAGCGATAATCAAATCAAAATAAAATTAAAAAGGACTGAATTTTCATTCAGTCCTTTTTTTATGATTTAAATTTTAATTTCTATAACAATAGGAAACTTACAAATACGTTCAAAATCACTAAAATCAACAAGAATATAAAATAGAATATTATCGAAATAAATAATTTGAAGAGGGTAGAAGCTCCATTTTCATCATAAACTTCCCTTAAAGATTTATATAGATATGTAGCTAAAATACTTAAGAATATTATGTTTATATAAATATCAAATGATTCAGGCAATAACCTATCGGGTATCATGAACAATAACTTTAATATATAGAAAAAGCTATGTAGGAATACGACATGATAGAAATGTTCTACATAGAAAAGTTTCTTTTTTCTAAACAATAAGTATAAAATCAACGCATATAATGGAAGCATAAGAAACATCATCTTTGGGATGTTGTGCTTGAAATTTTCCATTATTCTTTCATTCAAATTGAAATCTTGTTGTCTAGCTAAAATCTCTTTTTTTCTGAAGAATGATTGAATGTATGAGTCGCGTTCGGATTCAGGAAGTTTTGCCTGACGTTCAGTATATTGTTCAACCGAACTATCGACATGTAATGAATCGAATTCATTATAATTTAGTTTAATATCATTATACTCTTTTAATTCAGTAGAATCAAACGATGAAGTATCTACAACTTCGCTTAATTTCTCTGGTGTTTTTATGGTTTTACCAGTGCTTTGTACAATGAAAAACACAATGGTAATAAAGATGTACAATCTAAAAGGATGTACATACTTCATACGTTGTCCTTGATTGTACTTATTAGTTAAAAAACCAGGCTTTAAGAATAGGTGTTTTAAGCTACTGAAAAACTTTTCATCTAGATGTAAATAATCTGTAATGAAGTGAGTCATTATATGCCTAAACGATTCACGTGGTTCGTAATTAGGCTGACCACAATTGGGACAATAGGTTTGATTAACTACTTCACCACAGTTTAAACAATTTTTTTCTGAACGTAGTTTATGCGACATGTAGTAATTTGTTAATATGTTAATGGGTTAATATGTTAATGGCAATTTAAATAAAAGCATTAACAGATTAACCCATTAACATATTAACTTATTAATATTATTTTTTTGCTTTTAATTGTTTTTCACGTTCCCTTTGCATGTCTTCAAGTTTTTGTTGAAACTTAGATTTCTTTTGGCTATCTGGTTTCTTTTTATTGTCTTGAATTTGCTTATGAAGTTTTGCATCGTCAACAAATAAACGAATCAAATATTGTTGACCAAATGTCATCATATTGGCTAAGAAATAGTAGTAGTTCAAACCAGAAGCAACATTATTCAATACACCCATAAAAATGATTGGCATAATGTATCCCATCCATTTCATTTGGCCAGTAGCTCCTGAAATTTGGTTGTTCAATCTAGTGTAAATTAAAGTTGAAATAGTCATTAATAAACACATCAAACTCACGTGATCTCCATAAACATAGCTTATGAATGGAATGTTTCCAAAACTCCAAACTGAATCGTATGTCGATAAATCGCTTACCCAAAGGAAAGATTGCTGACGTAATTCAATTGAAGAAGGGAAGAAGAAGAAGAATGCAAATAAAATTGGCATTTGTAATAACAATGGCACGCAACCACCTAATGGATTTACACCAGCTTTTTTGTAAAGCTTCATGTATTCTTGTTGCAACTTTGCTTGATCGTCATCTCCAACTTTAGCTTTAATTTCATCCATCTCTGGCTTAAGAATTCTCATCTTAGCTGTCGATAAATATGATCTATATGTTAAAGGTGATAAAACAAGCTTTAATAATAATGTTAAGATTAAAATGATTACACCAAAATTCCAATTCAATTTCATTAAGCTATTGAATACAGGAATTACAGCATATCTGTTAATGTACTTCAATGGACCCCAACCTAAATTGATTTGTCTCTCTAAGCCAATATTGAAAGCCTCTAAAGTATTGAAATGGTTAGGTCCGAAGTAAAATTGCATTGCATAACTTTCATTTGCTTTATGAGCATACGGAATAGTTAATGCCATTTTCATTTTCTTAACGTCAGTAGATTTTAAATCAGTAGCAGTTTCAACTTCACCAGCATCAAATTTTGTTTTAGAAATTAATACAGAAGAGAAGTAATGTTGCTTAAATGAAATCCAACTAATACCATTACTTAATTTTTCATTTACATCTTTAGCTGGATTAATATAATCGTAATCTTCGTTAGTGAAGCGGTAATAAACAGTAGTATTGTTACGCTCCATCTTCATATCTTTCTCATTTTTAGGAGCAGTAATACTCCAATTTAAATCGAAATATGAATTGTTTGCGGCAATAACATTCTCCATGTTATGAGTTTCAATATCGAAATCTAACATGTAAGAATTACCTTTTAAGCTATATACAAAATCCATGTATTGATCTGCAGATGCGCTTAATCGGAAACGAATTTCATTAGAATCAGTGCCTTGAACAACGAATGCTTGTCCAACTTTTTGGAAATAGTATTCTGAAGTATTGCTTAATTGTCCTTTAGCGTAAAAACGAATATTGAATTCATTCTTAGCACCATCAAACAATTTCAAAGCTTTTTGATCCCAAGTTTTGTATTCTTTAAGTTCAAAAGAGTAAACACGACCACCTTTATTGCTAATGGTAGCTTTAATTTTCTCGTTTTCACTCGTAGTGAATTCTTCAGCACCAGCTTTTTGCGTACCAAATAAACAATTTGTGTCTAAATTAATAGTAGAAACAGATTCCACTACATTTGAATCATTAACCGAAGCTTTTGAATTATCAGCACTAGCAACTTCAGTCTTAGCTTTATTTAAA
>CAZYBY010000150.1:0-3518 GCA_964645385.1 uncultured Sphingobacterium sp. | reverse complement strand
AATAAATATAAGCTTTCTGTAATTGAACTGCCAACCGATGTTCATTCCAGATTTCTAGTTTTACCAGAAACCAATAACCTAAAATACATCATCCTATTAGACGATGTTATTCGATATTGCCTTGAAGATATTTATCATATTTTCAATTTCAAAAACTATGAAGCTTATACAGTAAAGCTTACTCGTGATGCTGAAATTGATTTCGATTTAAATGATCTTCAGCTAAATTTATTGGATTCCTTTACGAAAAGTTTGAAACAGCGTAAGCGTGGAAAGCCCGTTCGTTTTGTATACGACCAAGAAATGCCGAAAGATATTTTAAGGTTCTTAAAAACGAAGCAGAACCTATCTCTCGACAATCTTATCCCTGGTGGTAGATACCACAACTTCAAAGATTTTATCTCTTTTCCGAGTTTAAATATGCCTAAGCTTAACTACTCGAACATTCCTGCGAAAGATATTCCTTCCCTGAATCAATCGAATAGTATATTCAAAGCCATAGAAGAGAAAGATAGATTAATACATTTGCCATATCAGAAATTCGATTATATCATCCAATTTCTTCGTGAAGCCGCAATAGATCCGAAAGTTGAAACAATTCAGATTACCTTGTATAGAATTGCAGAAGAGTCGATGATTGCTAATGCATTAATTAATGCTGCTCGAAATGGTAAAAAGGTATTAGTTGTATTGGAACTCAAAGCAAGGTTCGATGAGGAGAATAATATCAACTGGACACAGAAGTTTATAGACGAAGGAGTGAAGGTTCTTCACAGTGTTCCGAATATGAAAATTCATTCTAAAATTTGTTTAATAAGTAGGAGAGAAAAAGGTCATTTAACTTATTTCGCAAACATTGGTACAGGTAATTATAATGAAAAATCAGCTAGAATTTATTCAGATTTTTCTTTGTTTACATCAAATAAAAAGATAACTAACGAATTGATAAAAGTGTTCGATCACCTAGAAAAAGGTACTATTTCTGGCGATTATAAAACTATTTTAGTTTCTCCAATTAATTTAAGATCTCAATTCGAAAAACATATTAGAAAAGAAATACATAATGCTAAGCACGGCAAAAAAGCGAGTGTGTTTTTGAAGTTGAACAGCTTGACTGATGAAAAGATAATATCACTTTTATATGAAGCATCTATGGCTGGAGTTAAAGTGAAAATCATAGTTAGAGGAATCTGTTGCTTAGTGCCAGGCAAGAAAAACATAAGCGAGAATATAGAAGTAAGAAGCATCATTGATCGTTTTTTAGAACATTCAAGAGTTTTTGCATTTTACAATTCAGGTAAGCAAATAGTGTATATCTCTTCTGCCGATTTAATGCTCAGAAATTTAGATATGAGGGTAGAAGTAGCAGTACCAATTTTAGATTCTACTATTAAATCTGAAATTCTGGAAATTTTGGATTTACAATGGAGAGATAATGTGAAAGCTAGAATAATAAACAAAGAGCAAAATAATGAGTATGTTAGTAATAATAAGGCATTATGTAGATCACAGATGGAGACTTATTTTATGCTTAATTAAATAAGAAAATTGACTTATTGATTATTTGACAAATTGAAATATAAAAAATACGATTACTAAAGCAATCGGATACGAAACACGAAATACGTAATACGAGATACGAAATACGAAAATGAGATACGCAGCAATAGATATAGGTTCAAACGCAGTAAGATTGCTTATTGCTAATATTATGGAAACCGAAGACGGATTTGTATATAAAAAAGATACATTATTAAGAGTTCCTCTTAGATTGGGAGATGAGTCGTTTTTAAATCAAAAATTATCTGAGAGAAAAACGACTGAGTTAATTCAAACCATGCAAGCATTTAGAAATTTAATGGATGTATTTAAAGTCTCGAAATACAAAGCATATGCTACATCTGCGATGCGTGAAGCAAAAAATGGACCTGAAATTATTAAGCGAGTAAAGAAAGAAGCGAATATCAATATTGAGATTATCACCGGAAATTTAGAAGCTAAAATGATTTACTCTTCACACTTTGAAGATACATTAGATCATAAATTAAATTACTTGTATATTGATGTTGGCGGGGGAAGTACAGAATTATCTATTTTCTCGAAGAATAAAGTTGTAGCCTCACATTCGTTCAATATTGGTACCATCAGAATGCTCGATAATAAAGACACTGAGGAGGAATGGTTGAATCTTAAAAATTGGATTAAAGATAATACGAAAGGTATAAAACCATTATTAGGAATAGGTACTGGAGGAAACATTAACAAGCTTCATCGCTTATCAAACGAAAAAGATGGAGTTCCATTAACTTACAATAAACTTAAATCAATATATAATCATCTGAATTCTTATTCATTGAAAGAAAGGATTCAAGTTCTAGACCTTAACCAAGATCGCGCTGATGTAATTATACCAGCTTCAGAAATTTATTTATCAGTTATGAAATGGGCAAGTATTAAAACGATTTTTGTTCCAAAGGTAGGTCTTGTCGATGGGATTATAGTTTCACTTATAGAAGGAGGGAACTAGTATTTAGTACTTAGTCGTTGGTCCTTAGTCCTTAGTCGTTGGTCCTTAGTCGTTGGTCCTTAGTCGTTGGTCGTTCGTCGTTAGACTTTTCGTCGGAGTGTCTTCAAACGACAAACAGTCTAACGAGTAGCCAATGTTAATCGATATTTTGTTATTTTCTTAATAAGCGCAACTGGTAATTTTTCAGAAAGGGGGAATTGCACAGTTCCTTTGGAAGTATTGTATTTACTGAGTTCTGGAAGAAAGTCCTCAATCGTTTTTGCACCAGGATATAACCCGATATGAGCTTTAAATGCTGCAAAGTGTATTAAGTTTTTCTTTTTGTATTTAAGTGTAGGTATACCATAGGAGATTGCTTCCTCAGCGTCTGGTACCAAAGAATGAAGTATAGAGCGCATTTCTTCTAATTTCAACTGAACTTCAGCTGGGAAATTAGAAATATACTCGTCGATGTTTGAATAAGTTTCCATAATCCAATTTACGCAATCGACTTATGCATTACAAAATTATTATAGGTGTTTTTTTCCATATGGAATAAAGCAGTCCCCATACTTTTAAATCCATGTTTATTGTAAAACGAAATTGCTCTTTCATTAGAGATTAATACCCATAACCAGTATTCTAAATAACCTTTAGATTTTATCGTTTTTTCGGTCTCTTCAATTAATTTCGTTCCAATTCCTTTCCCACAATACCAATCTAAAATATACAATTTGCTTAGCTCTGGTGCTTTTATGTTGCCGATTGGACTATTAGTATCAAAAAGTATTTCAACTGCACCCACAAGGTTAGAATCGTTATCTGCAACAATATATTGCTCTGGTATCAATGAAATGTTACGAGTGATTATTTCTTCAGAAAATTTATCTGTAATAAAGTTCGCAAATTCATCCGATACACCTTCTGTACCATAAATATGAATATATACTTGTTTAAGTAAAATACTTAATTTTTTTACATCACTAAGGTTGGCGTATCGGTAAATTATCAT
>CAZYBY010000149.1:0-5678 GCA_964645385.1 uncultured Sphingobacterium sp. | reverse complement strand
TCCTTATAATTTACCGAAACCTGTTATTAATAGAGCTTTCGGTTTAGGAGTAGATACCGTAAAAACAAATATGACTTGGTTTGCTGATTGTAGTTTAATCCGCGATGAGCCATATTACATTAACATTGCTTCATGGGATGGAGCTTGTAGAAATCCACAAGATTCAGCTCGTCACGTATTCAAATTATATGTGCTTAGAAATCCTGATTTAGCACCAAACTTTACTTCTGGAAAAGATACAGTTATTGAGTTAGTTGCTGGAGAGAAGTTTCACTTAGATTTAACTTCAGTGAGTATTATACCTGGAGATTCTGTTGGAATATTTACTTCTGGTGATGTATACGGTGGAATACCTGGAAACTTAGCGAAGTTCGAACAAACTAATGTTACAGGTGAAGGTAATGCTACATTTTCATGGGAAACAAGTTGTGATCAAATTAGAGATAGTGCTTATACAGTATTCTTTGCTACATCTAATCCTCCTTGTAAAACTCCTGAAGAAGGATTTAGAATTAAATTTAAAGTTATTCCAAATACAGATTTAACAAATCCAATTCCGAATGTATTCAGTCCGAATGGTGATAATATTAATGATAAATACAGTATCATCAATCAGTACAAAGTTTATTGTGATCCAGGATTTAAGTTTACCATATTTAATAGATGGGGTAAAATAGTTTTTGAATCTACAGATCCGGCATTCGAATGGGATGCAGAAGGTTTAGGTGCAGGAACATATTTCTATACACTTGAGTCAAGAGCTAGAAGTCAAAATGGAACAATTGATATTATAAAATAACAACAGAACTACATATGAACATTATTAAGAATTTTCAAAAAAATTCTAGATTAGCTATCGGTATTTTATCGATAGCATTTCTGTTTTTCAATAATTTAGTTAATGCACAGAATTTAGATGCTGGACTAACCATGTTCTCTTCACCTGTTGGTGCGGCGCATACTGGTGCAACTAAAATATTGAAAGTAATTGTTAGAAATTATGGAAATGCTACCATTACCAGTGTAAAAGTAGGATGGAAATTAAATGGTATTGATCAACTAGATGTTACTCAAGCGGTAAGTTTACCAGCTGCAAGTAATACTCTACAAATTTCAACTGGTACAATTACGTTAAATTCAAATTATGTAGACAATTTAAATAATACTGTAGTTGCATACGTAAAAGAAATTAATAATACATCTTCTGATATTAATGCTGCTAACGATACTGTTAGTGCAACTTTTGGATCTCCATTAGCAGGAGGTGTAAAAACAATTGGAAATGTAGGTGCAGATTATCCAAATTTTACTGCAGCTGTTTTAGCGTTAAATTATAATGGTTTAAGCGCCGATATTCGTTTTAGAGTTAAACAAGGAGCCTACACAGATAATATTGATTTAGATGTAAACAATGTTTATTTACCAAATGGTAACAAGAACATAGTTTTTGAAAGTTTTTCAGGGTTAAGAGATGTAATATTAATTTCTGAAGCTGCCCAACAAACTACCATAAAACTTAATGGGATTGACAAAGTAACGATTAATAACTTAAGAGTAGTTAACAGAAATATTGTAACTGGTATTGGAGTTCAATTAACGAATGGTGCAAACAATTGTACCATTAAAAACTGTGAAATTACTGTCGATTCAATTTCCAATGCAAAAGGATTTGCTGGTATTCTTGCAGCGAATATGGGTACTCAAGCTCAAAATTATGTATTAACAGCTCCTGCAACTGGAACAGCAAAATATCTTTCTTTAAAGTACAATAAAATATCAGGAGGATATTATGGTATTGCATTAGTTGGTTCAACTTCACCAAGAGATACTGCCACTGCTGTTGATAGTAATTACATACAACAAACATCATATTATGGTGTTTACGTCAACTTTTCTACGAACGCTAAAATTAGAGGTAATAAAGTATTTTTCAGACCCTCTGCTGACGTAAAATCTACAGGATATTCGTTGACTAATATCACTACAGCTGCGCCAGGAAATATTGAAATTATTAGAAACTATGTCACTGATGCCGGACAATATGGTATTTATTTAAGTTCAGTTGTTGGTACTGGTGCTCCAACTAATAAATATGTGAATATTAACAACAACATGATTTCTGGAGGATTCTTCAATAACTATAGTAGTGCTGCAAATACATTTAGTGCTACAGAAACTCCAGTTGGTTTGTATTTAAACACCGTAGGTTGGGCAAACATATTCTTTAATTCTATTTTGATGGATGCACCATCGAAAACAGGAACAGTTGACAACACTACTACATTATACATAAATGGATCACCAGCCGTAGGTAACCTATACGTCTATAACAATATTTTATATAATGCTAATAAAGGGTATGCATACTATAATGCTTCTGCAGCAAATTCAGTAATTGCATCAGATAATAATGATATTTTTGTTGCACAACTCGATACGAATGCGAATAATTTAACAGGATTTGCATGGTATGCGGGAGCAGCTAGAGTAAAACCAAGTGAGCTTCAAATTGTTACTACAAGAGATAAAAATTCTCTTTCTGTAGATCCATTATTCTTTTCAAATTCAGATTTACATACTTTATCATCAGAATTGAATCAAAAAGGAAGTTCTGCAACATTATCACAGGCGCAATATGATTATGATGGTGAAATTCGAGATGGTATATTTAATGCGAATGCCCCTGATATCGGTTGTGATGAATTCGGACCGGGCGGGAACGACTATGCTATCATAGGAGTAACACCAGATGTATTTAGATATAAAAAACCTACACCTTGGAATATCACTGTTCGTTGGCAAGGTCAAAATAGTGGAAGCAAAACATTATTCTTTAAGTACAAAATTAATGGTGTTGATCAGTTAGATGAAGACTCTGTAATTCAACTTAATTACAATAGATTAACTTCACATTTTAAATCACAAACGATTACCGTTCCTAGTCGTTTCTATATTCAAAGAAACAATTATGAGCCTTTTAAACTTACAGTTTATTTCTTACAGGGAAGTAATTTAGGTGACTTACGTTTAATCAATGACTCGATAACTGTTGATGTTTGTGTTGGGTTAGAGGGATTGTTTACTATTGATCCAAAAGCCCCAAGAGATTCAGTTACATTTAATAGTTTTCAAGAAGTTTATGATTATCTAAAATGTGGTGTTTCTGGACCTACAACCTTCCAAATTGCAGACGGTACTTACGATGAACAAATCAACTTGTGGAAAGTAAGAAATTCATCAGCAACAAACACCATTACTTTTAAATCTAAGAACAACGTATTTGCTACGAAACTTACCTATGCAAATGGTACTGCCGAAAATCATTCAACAGTATTATTTAATAATGCACAGTACATCACTTTACGTGATTTAACTATTGAAAGTAGAAGCACTTCAAACGGAACATGTATCCAATTTGCTGGTAATTCTAAATTCAATACGCTAAAAAATAATATTATAAAAATAGATTCTACCCAGTCTACATTCCCTACAACTTTAGCCTGTGTAGTAGCTACTAAATTAGGTTCTTTGTTTACAGGACAATATGCAGCTAATGCAAGTAACAACACCATAATTGGGAATAAAATTTTTGGTGGTTACTATGGTATTGCAATGTTCGGTTCTGATACTGATAAAAGAGATTTAGGAAACGTAATTGAAGGAAATACCATTACAAGTTTTCATAAATACGGTATATACTTAGAGTATTCAGATACTCGTGTTATCCGAAATGTTATCGCAGGAAAATTCGGTATGGACATTAATTCTTATGGTATTTATGCAAAAGGATTAGGAGATAGAGGCGGTGTTTACACGAATGAAATTAATGGAAATAAAATATATGATATTACATATCAAGGGATTCAGTTATTTCAATGTTTAAGTAATAAAAATATAGGTGCTAAAAAATCAACTTTTGTTGTTAGTAATAACATGATTGGTGGTGGTTTCACTACATTTAACACGTCTACATCTGGTATATTTTTGAATACATGTTTAGGCATATCTGTATTGCACAATACGATTTACATGGATGCTCCTAGAGCAACCACAGGAACAGCTATTGAACAAAATCCTACTCAACCAAGATGTTTAATTGTTAACAGTACAAATACAGATATTGAAGCCTTAAATAATATTTTATATTCTAGAAATGGTGCAATTCCATTGGATTATTACACTGCTTCAGGAAATACTGTACCAAATGGATTAATAGTTTCAGAAAACAACCTATACTATACTTGGTATACAAATAAAAATACACCTCTTATTTTAATCAGACGTCAGAGAAAAACACAACAAGGAACAACAATTACTTCGTATGGATTTTCACAACTTTCTGAATCACCATTATCAGCGTTAACTAAATTCAAAAATGCGACTGGTAATGGAACACGTGACCGTAAATCATTAGGTTTACCAGTAATGTTTGAAGAGTTACCTTACAATTTCCATACGTATGATTTAACAGTTGAAAGTAAAGCTGCAGGTGGACAAGATATATTAGATGATATTGATAATGATTCAAGAAAAACTAAAACTCCAGATATTGGTTGCGATGAATTCACGGTTCCAAACTTCGATTTGGATGTAAATAAAATTCGTAACCCATTACTATCTGCAATTAAGCCAAATTATATACAAGTAGTATTAAGAAATAGAGGTAAGTATTCTCTTGATAATGTAAAAGTATTATTGAAATGTACCGTCGAAGATGTTGAAAATGGATTTTTAAGTACTTCTCAAGATACTGTTACTTTAAAAACGAAAAAAACCGGAGATACACAAATCTATAAATTCAAAACTAGCGTGAGTGTACCTAGAAGAGGATATTATGATGTATGTGTTGAAAAAATCGCTGGTTTATTAGCAGACACCGTTTATACGAATGATAAGAAGTGTGTAAATATCTGTACTGGTATTGAAGGGAATTATTACATAGGTTTTAATCATAATTTCTTACCAGGTACTGATACTACAAGATATTATGATAAAATTCAAGATGCATTCGATAATGTTTATTGTGGTATTGCTGATGATACTTGGTTCAACATTAAACCTAGTGTAAGTTCTTACAGAGAACGTTTATTAATTCCTAAATATTTAGTGAATTTAGATTCACCTTTATTAACACTTCAGCCATACAATACGCAATTAAACACTGAGGTTACGATAGAACAACCAATAACACCAGTTGGTGATAATACAAAACTTCATTATACTGTTCGTTTCAATGGATCTAATTTTGTTAAGTTATTGAATTTAACAATTAAAAATTCAGGGTTAAACTTTGGAACTGGCGTTCATTTTACAAAAAATGCTAACTCAAATATTGTAGAAGGTTGTAATGTGGAGGTAGGTACTACTGCCACTACACAATTCTTTTATCCGGTAGCATTTACATCGAGCACAAAGCTTGATATTACAGATATACAATCAAATTCAAAAAGTGGGCATAACAACCGTGTTCTAAAAAATACACTTAAAGGAGGATTTGCAGGAGTTGGTATGTTAGGTGCATCTGTTATTGATTTAGATTATGATAATGCTATTGATAGTAATATCATTTCAGATTATTATCAGTATGGTATTTATTCAATAAATAATACAATCAAAAGTATTTCATTTAATCAGCTTACTCCAAGAGCTGTTTCTTCTCCTAGTTGTATGTCTATTTC
>CAZYBY010000148.1:0-3181 GCA_964645385.1 uncultured Sphingobacterium sp. | reverse complement strand
ATATACTGGAAGCGATAATGCAAAACACCGACCAGTAATGATCCATAGAGCACCTTTTGGTTCATTAGAACGATTTGTGGCTGTATTAATCGAGCATTGTGCAGGTAATTTCCCGCTTTGGTTAAGTCCAGAGCAGTATATTATCCTTCCAATCAGTGAAAAATATGCAGATTATGCAAAAAGTATTTCAGATTCGCTAAATAATTACGATATTCGCGGGCTAATTGACAACAGAGACGAGAAAATAGGTAAGAAAATCCGTGATGCGGAAATCAAAAAAATACCTTTTATGCTCATTGTAGGGGAAAAAGAACAAGAAGAACAAAAAGTTTCTGTTCGTAAACACGGACAAGGCGATTTGGGAAGCATACTAATTTCTGAGTTTGTTGAATTGATGAACAAAGAAATGGCAGTTTAAATAATATGTTAATTTGTTAATATGTTAATGAGTTAATAAACAATACCATAAACAAAAAAAAGGAGGAAACTATAGCACAGAATTTCAACTCTTCTAGAACCGACAATAGATTCGGTAGGAAGAAAGAGGCAGAACACCGTATTAATGAATTCATTAAGTCACCAGAGGTACGTGTTGTTATGGATGGAGCTGAACCAAAGATCTTAAAATTAAGAGATGCTTTGGCGATGGCAGAGGAAGAAGGATTGGACCTTGTTGAAATATCTCCTAATGCAGTTCCACCAGTACGTAAAATTATTGATTACAATAAGTTTATCTACGAACAGAAAAAGAAAATGAAGGAAATCAAAGCGAAAGCTGCGAAGACCGTCATTAAAGAAATACGATTCGGACCAAATACCGATGACCATGATTTCGAATTTAAATTGAAACATGCCATCAACTTTTTGGAAGATGGAGCAAAAGTGAAAGCCTTTGTACATTTTAAAGGTAGAGCAATTGTGTATAAAGAGCAGGGAGAGATTTTGTTGCTAAGATTTGCTCAAGCATTAGAAGAATACGGTAAAGTAGAACAGTTACCTAAATTAGAAGGTAAGAGAATGTTCATCTTTATTGCTTCGAAATCAAAGAAATAATTTAAACAATTAAATAAAAAAGCGATGCCAAAAATGAAAACTAATTCCAGTGCTAAGAAGCGTTTTAAGCTCACTGGGACAGGTAAAATTGCACGTAAAAGCGCTTTCAAACGTCACATCTTGACTAAGAAAACCACTAAACAAAAAAGAGGTTTATCTGGTACAGCTTATGTGACTGATGCCGACAGAGGTAATGTTGAAAGAATGCTTTGTATGGGCAAGTAGTGCCAAGACAGTTCGGAAAGACGACAACAAATTAATTAATTATTAACCAGGTACCCGGTACTAAGTTCTAAGAGAAGACGCCGGTATCCAAAAAACGTAAAGAAATGCCAAGATCGGTTAACGTTGTTGCGGCTCGCCGCAGAAGAAAAAAAATCTTAAAAGCTGCAAGAGGCTATTGGGGTTCAAGAAGTAAGGTTTTTACAATTGCTAAAAACACACTTGAAAAAGGTATGCAATATGCATATCGTGATAGAAAAGTTAAGAAAAGAGAATTCCGTGCATTATGGATTCAACGTATTAATGCAGGTACTCGTCAACAAGGTATGTCGTACTCAGTATTTATGGGTAAGTTAAATGCTAAAAACATCGGTTTAAACCGTAAAGTATTAGCTGATTTAGCAATGAACAATCCTGAAGCTTTCAAAGCTGTAGTTGATGCAGTAAAATAAACTCAGAATTTATTTATAAGAAAGTCCCTCAATATTTGAGGGACTTTTTTTTTACATTTAACTATGCTCAATTCGAATACAGACTTTAATAAGCTTCATTTCATCGAAAAAGGCAAGGGTGAAGAAACCCTCTTGTTTATTCACGGTATGGGCTGTAATGCTGGAATATGGTCGAGTATGATTGATAAATTAAGTATTTCCTTTCGTTGTATTTCCATAGATTTACTCGAGCATGGTGAATCTCCAATTACAACAAAACAGTTTACACTTACCACACAAGTTGATGCTCTTCACGATTTCATCATAAAAAATGAACTTGATAAGCAAGGCCTTCATTTAGTAGGGCATTCTATGGGAGCTCAGATCGCTATAATCTTAAGCATCCGGTTCCCAACTTTGTTTACTTCTCAGGTTTTAATAGCCCCTGCAGGAGTAGAAAGCTATAGTAAAAATGAAAGAATGTTGATAGAAGCAAGTGTTAAAATGTTGCCTTTCTTTAGTTCGGAAGAGCAAATGAAATCGATACTCAAACTCTCATGGTTCAATAATAACACCTCAAAATTGAACAACTATTTATCAGATTTAAGTAAATCGAAAAACTTCTCTTTTGAAAATTATTTTAAGAGTATACAATGGTCAATACTAGCCATGATAAACGAGCCGGTAGACGAGTTTTTAAAAAGTATTACTATACCGACATTAATCATTTTTGGGGAGAATGATAAAATGATACCAAATCCGGTTACCAAAAGGACTAAAACTGTTGAAATCGCAAAGAACGCACAAAAACTAATTCCGAATTCAAACTTATTGATGTTGCCAAATAAAGGCCATTTTTTACCATTTGAAGCTGATAATGAGTGCATAAAAGCGATAATCGATTTTCTGAAATCATAGAACTTGTAAAAGCTTCCTTACATTGGCATTTTTTGGGTAAATGCTACTATATTTACCTTTATCAAATCTAAAAAAATGTTAAAGAAACTACTCATTTTCATTGGAGCTGCAGCTTTATCTTTGCCTGCATTAGCTCAAGAAAAGTTACCTGATAACTTTTTCATGAAGAAGCTAAACAATGGACTAGAAATACTAGTCATTGAAGATGCTAACGTACCCTTGGCAACCATCGAAATTGTTGTTAAAAATGGTGCTTACACAGAAGATCCAGAGTATAATGGATTATCGCATTTGTACGAACATATGTTCTTCAAGGCAAACAAAACTTATCCATCACAAAAAGCATTTTTAGATCGTGTAAACGAATTAGGAATTTCATTTAATGGAACAACATCTGATGAACGAGTAAACTATTTCGTAACACTTAGTAAAGACAAGGTAACTCAAGGCTTAGATTTTATAAATAGCGCAATTCGTTATCCTTTATTTGATACAACAGAAATGCGTAAAGAAAACCCTGTAGTTGCAGGAGAATTCCAACGTGCTGAATCTAACCC
>CAZYBY010000147.1:0-5967 GCA_964645385.1 uncultured Sphingobacterium sp. | reverse complement strand
TACCAGTTACCAGATACCAACTACCAGTTACGATATAGGCGCTTTATCACATTGTTCAATTTAACACATTAAGAGTTAGTTCAGCAGTTAAATAAGCTAAATATCAGTAAATCAAATATTTATAATATTTCAGCCGAATATCTTCACTGAATATAATTATGTTTGTTTTATTCAATTTTTGATTAAATAATTTAACTACATAACCTAGCTTAATCGAGGATATTGAATATAAAAAATATATCTAATATATAAAGTTGGACGACCAGAATTACACACTAAAGTTTCTATTGGTTTAAACAGGATTTCTGCAAAATTTCATTATGGATTTGTCTGTAAAAATCTCTAAAATTGTACTATATTTTAGAATGGTATACTATTCTAAGTAATTTTTGGAATAATAATTGCTTGTTGTAACGAGCATCTATAATCGTAAAACAAAAAACACTTTAATATCAGTTAATTAGCATTAATTAAAGATTCTGTAAATTTTTTACTGCACAAAACTTAGTCAAGTTTTTGTAAAAAAAATTTTGCATTAGCTTTTTTTATTTCTAATTTGCAAATCCATATATATGCTATTTGCTGTATTGGACAATATTTAAAATAAAAAAAATTACCAATTAATAATATACTTAAATCAAACGTTTATGAGTTTTAACCTTTACAAACAAGTGAAAACATTCCTGCTATTATTGGTAGGTCTGTTCCTTTCATCTGGTCTGTATGCTCAGCTCTCGGGAATCAAAACAATTGACCCCGCAGGATCTGGTGCAAATAACTATCTTTCGTTTGCTTCAGCAGTTTTAGATCTGAATGCAAATGGAGTTGGTGCAGGCGGGGTGACATTTAACGTAGCCGCAGGCGCCACGTTTAATGAAACAGCGGATTTGGTGATTAATACCACCACTTCTGATGCAACGAAACCAATCATCTTCCAGAAGAGTGGTTCAGGTGCAAACCCAATCGTTCGTGCTAAAACAGGTACAACTGCATTAGCAACTTTTGGTGGTAACGGCGACTTCGTTATGAAGTTAGTTAGTACCGACTATGTAACCATTGATGGGTTAGATTTCCAAAGCAACAGTTCAGCTACCGCAGCAGCGGCAATTGCTGAATATGGTGTGATGTTAACAAAATCTGCAACGGATGCATGTAAAAACATTACTATCAAAAATTGTAATTTTTCATTAAACAAAACAAGTAGTTACACTATTGGTATTTACCAGTCGAACTTAAGTTCTTCAGGTTCTGCTGTAACTGTAACATCTGAAGGTGGTCGTTCAGAAAATAACGTATATATTAATAACACATTTAGTAATACTTATCATGGTATATACTTAAATGGTTTTTCTCATACAACGTCTCCTTACAATTTCTTAGATAATAATAATAGAATAGCAAATAACTCAATCACAAACTTTGGTGGTTCAAGTGTTACTTGTTATGGAATTTATAACGTTAACCAAGATTCATTAACAGTACGTGAAAATACGGTAACTGGTGGATCTGGAAATACTTCAACATTATACGCAATTTATAATACAGGTGGTAATAACACTTTTTTAACGTATTCTAAAAATACTGTTTCATTAGCAAGTGTTGGTACTTCTACTTATTATGGTATTTATGTTTCAGGATCTGCTGCAGCTGCAACTGCTTCTGCTACGAATAGTATAGTAAAAGTTGATAGTAATATTTTACAAAATTGTAACTTTACAAGTACAAGTACTTTATATGGTATTTATCCTGCAGCTGGATCTAAAACTTTATATGTTAGAAACAACTTAGTTTCTGGAAACACTACTAACAGTACTGTTTATAACTTTTATGTTGCTGCAAACTCAACAGTAACAGATTTAATCATGTTTAATAATACTGTTGAGAACCACAGAAGAACACTGACTTCAATGACAGGTTCATTCTATGGTTTTTATATGACAGCATATAAAACAGGTGATATTTATAACAACAAAGTCAAAAATATCTTAAACAAAGCTGGTAATACTGGATCATTGTATGGATACTATGAATTTGCTTCTGCTGTAACTACAAATATTTATAACAATACTGTAGATTCGATTTATTCAAATGGTTCGGCAACAATTTATGGAGCATATTTCTCTAATACAACTACTACAAATAAGTTTGTTTATAATAATACAGTAACAAGACTTTATTCTAGAGGGGCTACATTATATGGTATGTATTCTGGTAGTGGTGATACTGTTCAATTTTATAGAAACAAGGTTTCTGATTTAATGTTAGACTCTGCTAGAGCTTCAACTTTAGTTGGTTTCTACATGGCATCTGGAACTGGGGTATCTGTTTATAATAACTCAATTAGCGATTTAAGATGTAATGCAGGTACTTGGACTAGTTCAAACTCTGCGATTAGAGGTGCTTATATTACTTCAACAGATTGTAAGTTTTATAATAATACGATTGCATTTGGTGCTACTAGTACAACTACAAATGCAGCTGGTTTTGGTACTGCTGCTATCGAAGCAAATACAACTCCAACAAACTTAGATCTACGAAATAATATTTTTATCAATAAATCTACGAATGTATTGCCAGGTAGAGCAGTTGGATTCAGATTACATTCAACTACATTAACTTCAATCAATTCATTACAAAATAATAACATTTACTATACAACTGCCTTCCCTACGTCTGGAAGTCCATTATTCTTTGATGGAACTAACGTTGATACAACTTTGGAAGCATTGAAAACTAGATTAGCTCCAGCTGAATCTAATTCAGTGTATGAAGATGTTCCTTTTGTAAATACAACATCTCCAACTTACGATGTTCACATTAATCCAAATTTCCAAACTCGTGTAGAAGGTGGAGCGACTCCGATTGCATTCATCACTACAGATATTGATGGAAACACAAGAAGCACTACAACCCCAGATATTGGAGCTGATGAAGGTGCATTTACACCAGTACCTGGTGATTTCTTTGGACCTACAATTTCTAACGTAACTATTACGCCTAACACAACTGGTCAGTGTAATGCTGTTCCTCACGTGATTACAGCAACTATTACTGATGCTTCGGGTGTAGCTACTTCAAGAATTTTATGGAAAAAAGATGGTGTTTCTCAAACACCAATCAACATGACTAGAGGTGCGTCGAATGTATGGACAGGAACAATTCCTGCTATGTATTCTACAAATTCAAGTATTTCTGTTTCTTGGAATATGTCTGCAGTTGACTCTGCAACCCCAGCAAACTCTACTGCATATTTAGGCACAACTTACAAGGATGCACAATTGTACATTAATGCTGGTTATACAGGTTTAGACACAATTAACATTGGTCAAACCCTACAATTAAATGCGAAAGCTACTCCAGCATTAGTTAATACTGGTACAAATAATACAGGTAACAATACTATCTACACACCTTTCTATAGAGGTTGGGGTGGTATTAAACGTCAATTCTTATACAGAGGATCTGAATTAGCAACAGCTGGTTTACCAGCAGGTGGCATAACCTCTTTAGCATTTGACGTTGTTACTGCTTCTGGTGCATTTGCTGCAATGCCAGGGTTTACAATCTATGTAGATAGTACTTCTGCGACTACTACTTCAGCAACATTCCTTACTTCTAACAATGCAGTATTTGGTCCAGTATCATACACTGCAACGACAGGGGTTAACAACTTTACATTTGCTAATCCATTTGTTTGGAATGGTACATCAAATATCATTGTTACAGTTTGTTGGTCAGATGGTACAACAGGTGGTGGTTTAACTTACTACGTTAAGAATAGTACAACAGCATATGCTGCGTCTACATATTCTAACCAAGACAGTCAAACTCCAGCAACTCTTTGCGGAACTACTTCTGGTTCTACAGCAAATGGTCGTCCGGATATCTTGTTTGGATACAACCCTCCAAGAACATATACTTGGACTTCAACTCCAACAGGTATCTTATCGTCAACAAATACTTTAAATACATCAACTACAATTTCAACTCCTGGTAACTACCAGTTCATTGTAAGCGTAAATGATGGTACTTGTACTAATACAGATACTGTAAATATCGTAGCTGTAGTTCCTCAAAAACCAGTTGCTAATTTCGTTGCTAGTGCAACAACAGCTAACATTGGTGGATCTCCTACAACTATTACATTTACTGATCAATCATCAAATGTTCCTGATTCATACAAATGGACATTTACACCTAACACAGTAACTTACATGGCTGGTACGAATTCAACTTCTATCAACCCTCAAGTTCAATTCACAGGTAAAGGTCCATATAATGTTAAATTGAAAGTAACTAACTTAGGTGGATCAGACAGTTTAACAAAAACTGCTTACATCAATACAGTTGCTGTTTACTGTCCTTCTGCGGCTACTCAACCTGGTGACGAGGATATTGGTAATGTAACGATTTCAGATTTTGCTACTAATGCTATTTTATTATCAAATGGTGTTGATAGTCCATTCTTATCTCGTGCAGATAACAATAAATTCTATACAAACTGGTATGACTCTACATCTGTTCCAGTTGTAAGTTTATACAAAGGTGATAAATACAAAATTCAAATAGGTGTAACATTTACTGGTACATCAACTTATTCTAACCACAGAACAGCATTTATCGATTATAACGATAATGGTTCATTCGCTGATCCGGGAGAAACTATTGACGTAGGTCAAGTAACGTCTCCTATTACTGCAGCAAACTTCAGAACAAGTTCATTGTTTACAGTACCTTGTACTGCTGACACTGGTATTCATAGAATGCGTGTAGTATTAATGGAAACAGTAACATCTGTTCCATTGTCATCATGTGGTACTTATGGATATGGTGAAACTGAAGATTACAAAGTAAGAGTTTTACCAACTCAATTGTTGTTAGATTCATTAGTATCTGAACAAAACGATTTAACAGATGTTCAGCCAAATACTACAAACAATGTTGTAGCATTAATTAAAGTTGCAGCTCGTGGTTGCGATGGTGTATTACCAGCTACAGCATTTAACATTTCTACTACTGGTACTACTAACTTAGCAGACGTAACAAATGCTAAATTATGGTACACTGGATCTAGTCCAGTTTTTGCTACTACGCAACAATATGGTACAACATTAAGTCCAGCTGCAACATTGAACTTCACAGGTTCTACTCCATTGTTAGCTGACACTAACTATTTCTGGTTAACTTACGACTTAGCTGCAAATGCTACATTATTTAACTTCATCGATGCTACTGTAAATACAGTAACCGTTGGTGGTGTTCCATCTGTACCATCAGTAACTAGTCCAACTGGTTCTAGAAAAATTAATTTCCCTGTTACAGTTGTAAACAACAACTTAACACAAAATACTGCTGCAGTTAGCAGAAGTTCGAACCATGCTGTTGTATTGAAAGGTACAATCAAGATGAGTTCAATTGGTGCTGCTGTAAACATGACTTCAGTAAAAGTTGCGTTAACGGGTACTACTCGTAAAGCTGATATCAAAGATGTAACTGTATGGTTCTCTGGTAGCAATAATGTGTTAAACACTGCAACAGCTACTAAGATTGACACTACAAGAAAAGTATTAACTGATACTATGGATTTCAATGGAATTGCTTCTGTAGGTGTTGATACTAACTATGTATGGTTAACATATAGCATTAAGGATACTGCTAAAATCGGAAATTTTGTGGATGGTGAAATCTTATCATACACAATTAACAATAACACTGTAATTCCTGCGAACACAAACCCAGCAGGTTCTAGAAAAATCATTGGTGCTTATTGTATACCAGTAATTTCAAATTCTAATGACGAAGATATTGGTAAATTTACATTAGGTACGTTTGCATTAGGAGTTGATACTCCAGTAAATGTTAACCCTTTGTCAGTAAATACATACACAAATAATTTATCTATACCAGGTATAACAATCCAAAAAGCAATTGCAACTCCAGTAAGTGTAAGTATAATTAACTCTTCAT
>CAZYBY010000146.1:0-1560 GCA_964645385.1 uncultured Sphingobacterium sp. | reverse complement strand
TGATTACCAGTTTAAGACTTTACCCGGACTTCCGCTTGAATATGAATCTTCAATGGGGAATCTTAAAGTGAAGTATACAGCATCCAGAATTGCTTTTGATCCTGTGCCTGTTCAAAAATTTGCATTACCAGTAAGTGGTTTCAGGCAATTATCCTACCAGGAGAGTAAAAATCTGAAAAGCGGAAATTAAAATTTGGCTTTCATAATTTTATAATGATGTTTATCTCGTGTATAGACACCTTTTACTTCAACAAAAGATTTTTCATCTGGTATATAAAAATCGGGATAAGATCTATGAGAATTTCCTTTTTCATCAAACCATTTAATTTCAAGATTTAATTCTTTTAAAAACGTAGAACCAGACAAAATATTATTGCCATATATCATTTCTAGATATTCATAAGCTAATGGTTCGAAACCAATTAGACGCATACCTTTAACTTCTTTTGCATTGGTAAAACATGCTTTTTGTTGTTTTTCGAAGATACTAACATTTTGCATACCATGTTCAACACCATATTTTTTAAAGTTTGTTTGAATCTTCTTTTGTTCAGTTTTTTCTTTCCATGACTGGTTTGAATATAGTTTTAATTTAATATCAGAAATTTTTTTACCAGCTAAAGGATCTGACTTATAGCACTTTATCGAACAATATGGAGAAATGACCGGTTTATTATCAGATATCGTGATTCTAACTAATTTTTCACAGTGAGACTTTCGACATTTCGGTTGTAGAACTATATTATGATACAATCGTAATGCAAAATTTGATAAAGAAAGTGTATCGGGTTTTTGAATCTGATGTTTAATTAATAGTTGTTCAAGGATTCTTCCATATTGATTTGGTTGCCCGGTTCTAGAAGTCATATGAAGACTTTTTAAAGATTTAAGAAAATCCAGAATTTCTGTTGGGCAAAGCATTATTAGTTCATACCCTTCATATTACTTAATAATGAGTAAAACTCACTTTTTAGTGATGGGTCGGTCTTAAAACTTCCTCTGACAATAGCTGTAGTAAAATCACTTTCATGTTCTTTAACACCTCTCATAGACATACAGCCATGCTCGGCCTTTACAACAACAATAATATTAGGAGTTTTTGTAAACTTTTCTAAAGCATCTGCAATTTGTATAGTGAGTTCTTCTTGAATCGTCGGCCTAGAACAAATATGATAGATAATTCGATTGAATTTAGATAATCCAATACAATCTTCTCCAGGGACTACGCCTATCCAAGCATTTCCGGTGATATTCTGCCAATGATGTGCGCAGGTACTTCTTATAGTTATCGGTCCAGTGATATATAAATTATCATAATTTCCCACATTAGGAAATGCGGTTATATTAGGCTCTGGATAATAACGACCGCCAAATAATTCATGAACATACATTTTCGCAACTCTTCGAGCAGTATCTTGTGAATTGTGGTCATTATCGATATCAATAATTAAACTTTCAAGAACTCCTTGCATCTTGTCAGTTACTTCATCAACTAATAATTCTAATTCGATGTTGTTGATATGTTGTGAGATGTTATCAGTGGAAAAGAATTTACCATTG
>CAZYBY010000145.1:0-2519 GCA_964645385.1 uncultured Sphingobacterium sp. | reverse complement strand
TAAAACGATATACAAAATTTGCAGACTTGAAGAATGGAAAAATTTCGTCTATAGATGTAACAAATCCCTTGCGAATAGTAGTGTTTTATGAAGATCAGGCAGTAGTAAAATTTTTAGACATCAATCTCACTGAAATTAATTCTGTTGATATTCGCAAATATTATTCTGATGGCTGGATATCTCTTGCTGCAAGTTCTAACAACAATGGCTTATGGATTTACGATAATGTAAATCGAAAATTATTAAAGTTAGGAGAGCAATTAAACGTACAAGTTTCTACTGGCGATTTGTATTTAATTTTATCAAAAAAAATATCTCCACAATTAATGATTGAATATTCTGATGAGTTGTATTTGTGCGATAGCACAAATGGAATTTTTGTTTTCGATTTGTTCGGAGGATATAAGAAAACAATACCTTATTCAACATCAATTTTCAATCAAATTTCGAGTTCTTATTTACCGAAAAATTATTCTCATCTCCTTTTTAAAGATGATGTGCTTTACTATAAAAAATAAGGCCAAAACACTAGAATCTTTTTTAGAAATCGTTCCATTCTGGGAAAATCAGTTTATATAAAGGATGAAATCCTATACTACTTTTATATTCTCACTCAAGTAGTTAATTGTCGAATTTCCTTATTTTATTGATGTTTTGGAATGTTTGAGTATCAAGAATATTCATGTTTGGAATTGAATATGCCAAACTGAATTCGGTGGGCATGCATTTTGTAATATTAGTTTCAAAACTAAACGTTATGTATACTTTTATAACCCTTAAGCAACTAAGAGAGATACGCAACCTTACCCAAAACTATGTTGCATCTCAGATAGGAGTAACACAATCTGCGTATTCGAAGATTGAAAACTTCGATTGTCAAACTTCAATAGAGAACTACGAGAAAATAGCTGCATTATTGAATGTAGATGTTGATCAGGTTATCTGTAATAAAATTCAAGCTTTAATACATATCAAGAGCAGTTCGCACAAAGAACTTGTAGCAAATATTAATTTACCCAAAGTAACTGCGCTGATAAATAATATTAAAGAGCAAGAATTTAAGTTAAATAAATTAATACAAATGAATTCATTAGAGAATTTAAGTTAGGTTTTTTTTTATAATTGAAACTGTCCGGACAGATTCAATTTAGCTGTAAAATTATTTTATCTCCCCATCGTTCTCCATCAAATAGAACGTGTGAATTACATTCGTACGTTTATCTCATTTTATTTTAAAACTTCTTGGTTAATAGCATTGTTTAATGGATGCTAAAGGGTATTATTATTGGATACTTCGAGGCTTTTGCGTAATTTTGCAAACTTTAAAAGTAGATTTTAGGAATATGAACGATATGTTGGAAAAGCTTTTAGCGATTAAAAACCGCTTCGAGGATGTAGAAAAAGAGCTTTCTAGCCCGGAAGCGATGAGCGATATGAAGCGATTCGCTCAACTTAACAAAGAATATAAAGATTTGGCAAAGATTGTTGCACAATACAACATTTACAGTAATGTTATGAGCAATATTGAGTCGAATAAAGAGATATTAGCGACTGAGAAGGACGAAGAGTTCCGTGAGATGGCAAAAAGCGAATTGGATTCTTTAATTGAGCAGAGAGATAAGATGGAGGATGAAATTCGATTAATGTTAATTCCAGTAGATCCGGAAGATGCGAAAAATGCGATTGTAGAGATTCGAGCAGGAACAGGGGGAGATGAAGCAAGTATTTTCGCAGGAGATTTATTCAGAATGTACCAAAGATACTGCGAAACCAAGGGTTGGAAAGTAGATTTAGTGGATTACACACCAGGAACAGCAGGAGGATATAAAGAGATTGTATTGAATGTATCTGGAGAAGATGTATATGGTACATTGAAATACGAATCGGGAGTACACCGAGTACAACGAGTTCCAGCAACAGAAACGCAAGGGCGTATTCATACCTCAGCGGCATCGGTGGTAGTATTGCCAGAGGCTGATGAGTTTGATATTGAATTAAAGACAAACGATATCAGAAAAGACTTATTCTGTTCATCAGGTCCAGGAGGTCAGTCGGTAAACACGACTTATTCAGCGGTACGATTAACGCATATCCCTACAGGTATAGTTGCGCAGTGCCAGGACGAGAAATCGCAGCATAAGAATTACGAGAAAGCCTTAGGGGTACTTAGATCGAGAATTTACGAGATGGAATATGCTAAGCACTTGGAGGAAGTTTCTAAGAAACGTAAGACCATGGTTGCAACTGGCGATAGATCTGCGAAGATCAGAACTTACAATTTCCCACAAAGTAGATTGACGGAACATCGTATAGGATTGACCTCATATAATCTACCAGGGGTGATGAACGGCGATATTCAAGACATCATCGACGGATTACAGTTCGCGGAGAACGCAGAAAGAATGAAAGAAGGCACTGTATAATAGTGTATTAGCATTTTTTTCATTTTTTTTATTGATAAAACGACATAAGACTGTATATTTGCAGTCCAATAAAACGGAGTGGTGTAATAGCTGCTT
>CAZYBY010000144.1:0-2995 GCA_964645385.1 uncultured Sphingobacterium sp. | reverse complement strand
GTAATACTTTTAGTCCTTGCTCAACTGCATATTTCTTTACAGCAGATTCATGGATTTTTTGTCCACGCCCAGCAGGTTTATCCGGACTAGTTACCACAGCAACCACATCCTTATTGTTTTTTACTAATTTATCGAGGGAAGCTACTGCAAAATCAGGTGTTCCCATGAATACTATTTTCATCGATATAATAAATATTTTTTACGAATTTTTTTAAACTTATGTAGATCATCTTGCCAAGTTGATCTGATTTCCGACTCTGTTTTACCAGCAATAATTTGCTGTCTTAATTCATCTGTACCTGCTAATTTTTCAAAAAATGAATTAAAGAAATGCTCTTTATCTGGATAATTATTATACATCTCTTTTACCCAAGCTAAATTAAGTTGGTTAAGCGACTGAGTACTATCATTTACATAACTACGTAAATCCATTCCGAAACATTGTTTACCTAAAAATGGAGGTTCTTTGCTCATTCCATTAATACTTTCAGGCGTAAACGAGTAGGTATATTTTTATGATAACGTTGGATGACCAATCATTTTGAAGGGTTCGTAGGTTCCTCTTCCTACACTTATTACAGTTCCTTCAAACAAACATAATGATGGATACATCGTAATTGCATCTTGATCTACTAAATTCGGTGAAGGTTTAACAGGAAGTGTATATTTTTTCTGATGATCATATTCTGCATTTCTTATTACATACAATCTACATTTAGCTTTATTTGCTAACCAGCCTTCTCCATTAATCATTTTAGCATATTCTCCAATTGTCATTCCATACACAATTGGAACAGGATGTAATCCTACGAATGATTGATATTTAGATTGCAAAACAGGCCCATCTATATAATATCCATTAGGATTTGGACGGTCAAGTACTAAAAGCTCAACATTGTTTTCAGCACAAGCTTCCATTACGTAATGAAGTGTGGAAATATAAGTATAGAAACGAACACCTACATCTTGAATATCAAATACAACGACATCGATATTTTTTAAGTCTAACGAATCTGGCTTTTTATGTTTTCCATAAAGTGATATTATAGGCAATTTTGTTGATGAGTCAATACTGGAGTTTACATTTTCTCCAGCATCAATATTTCCACGGAAACCATGTTCTGGACAAAAAATTAATTTTATGTCGATACCTAATGAAATCAAACTATCTACAATATGCTTGTTTTGTATAGTTGAAGTTTGATTTACAAGCATTGCAACTCGTTTATGTTCAAGAAACCGCAAGTAATGATGAGTCAAATTTGCTGCAGGAATTGGTGCTGCATACTTTCTGTTTTGAGCAGAACTAGTGCTTGATATGCAAAAGATTATGAATACACTAAATATTAAATTCCTCATTAATTTCATTCTAATACTTATATTTATCCAAAAATAATACTATTTAATTGAATTATACCTATTACATATCGAAGCGTATTACACTTCAATCTAAACGAAGCTTCTCCAAACTCATTGTTAAAATTGCAATAGCTGGAATAAGCCTAGGGATTTTAGTTATGTTGATGAGTATAGGTATCATCAGAGGATTTAAGTCGACAATTAAAGAAAAACTTAATGGCTTTTCAGGTGAGATTCAAGTAAATGCGTACGTACCTAACACATTCGAAAAGAATTCTTTTATTCGAAGAGATACTAAAATTGAGCATAATATAAAGGCTATAGGTGGTGTAAATTCTATGTTTTCATATGCAACTAAAGTTGCTCTTCTTAAAATTGGAAATAGGGTAGAACCTACTGTTTTAAAAGGCGTTTCAGATATTAATGCATATCATTTTCTGATAAAAAGCATTATAGATGGTAAACGGTTTACATCGAAAGAGGAAATTATTATTAGTAAAAACATTGCTGAAAAGTTCAATATTAAATTAAACCAATCGGTATTGTTTTACTTCGCAGATCAACAAATTAAGATTCGCAAATTAAAGGTAGTGGGAATTTACGAAACGGGTATCGATGAATTAGATCGTTCAACAATTATTGCCGATTTAAACATTATTCGTTCGGTAAACGATTGGACAGATAATCAAACTGGAGCATACCAATTGAATATAAATCAGGACGTAGTACTTGAAAATGTTATTGATGAAATTAATGATATTTTACCTATTGATCAGAAAGCCATAAGCAACAGAGAACTTTACCCTAGTTTATATGATTGGATAGAATTGTTAAATGTGAATGCTAAAGTGATTATAATATTAATGTTATTAGTTGCAGGCATCAATATGGTTTCAGCCCTATTAATTTTAATTTTAGAAAGAACTTCCTTTATTGGGGTGCTTAAAACATTAGGTTCTTCTAACACTCAGATTAGAAAGATTTTTGCATACAATGCTACGTATTTAATTGGTATCGGATTAATTATAGGAAATGTACTGACTATTATACTGTCTCAAATTCAAATACATACTCATATTATAAAATTAGACCAACGTTCTTATTTTATGTCGTATGTACCTATTGAAATGAACGTTTCAGACTTTGTATTGATCAATATAGGAACGTATTTTGTTTGTATGCTATTCGTATACCTAGCATCTTTCTTAATATTGAGAATAAGTCCGTTAAAAGCAATTAGATTTAGTTAATCTTTTTTAGGGCGTATTTAACACCTACATTTCCGCCCTTCAGACCTCTCGCAAATGCAACTTCATCTATTTCATAAATAATCAAAGAATCAGATTTTATAGTATAATCGTAGTAGTTTCCTTCATTATTATTATTTGATAAAAATATTGAATTGTATTTATCAGAATTTCTACAGTCGGTATTTAAACAAAATGCAAAATTTTCAAACTTGTTTAAGTTCTTAATTTTACCAATTTCCTTAAAAGTAACAGTGTCATTATTTAATAGATATTTTCCGGCAATGTAATTTTTATTGATAAGTGGTAAGCAATAAGTTGTATAATGCTCGATATCATTATTACCAATATCTTCAAGTTTTATTTTCTTGAATATTATTTTTTCAGAA
>CAZYBY010000143.1:0-2420 GCA_964645385.1 uncultured Sphingobacterium sp. | reverse complement strand
TCGAATAAAAGTCTATTATTTCTTAGCATTAGTAAATTTAGATTAGGCATAGCCAATAGTTCTTTCGGTAAGGTAGAAATATTATTCGTGCAAATATCTATTTCCTGAAGGTTTGGTAAGTTAAGAAGTTCGGTGGGGAAGTATTGAAATTTATTACTTTGAATATCTATTCGCTCAAGCGATTCAAGATTTTTAAAACAGATTGGTAAAGATTCCAATTGGTTTTTTTGAACATAGATGAATTTCAATTTCTTTAATTCGCAAAGTTCATCCGGTAGTTTTTTTATTTTATTGAATGATAAATATACTCGCTCTAAATTTACTAAGTGTTTTATCGAAGTGTCTATTGTTGAGATCGAATTAAAATAGAAATCCATATCTGTCAATTGCTTCAAACGGTAGAATTCTATAGGGATTTCAGAAATTTTATTTGCGTAAAATATGATCGATTTTAATGATTGAATACGTTGAATATTTGAAGGTATTATTGAAATTTTGTTATATGCTAAATTGATATGGGTAATTTTTTTAGAACTAAACAAAGAAGTTGGAAACTCCTTGAGTTTGTTTTTTACCAAGCTAATTCTTTCTAACGACTTTAAATTTCTTCTCGGAATTGTAACTGTTTTTAATTCATTGAAATTTAAGTTAACCTCTTTGAGATGCTTGTTTTTCCTAAGTTTTTTAGGGTATGTAGTAAAACAATTATTACTTAAATTAATGTATTCAAGATTTTTAAAACGCTTTACTACGGATGGTAATTCTCTTAGTTGTTTCTCAGATAAATTAAGAATAAAAACTGAATCCTTATTCTTCATCGCGACATCTAAATCAGAATATACTTTACCAGGCTGAGCATTAGCAAGAACTGAAAGCAAGAAAAATAAAATGCTAAATATTAGTTTCATTTTACTGTATATTCTTCAATAAATTATAGGTTTTCAGGCTTGTGTCGATACTAGGTCATTTCAGCTCCACTCATTAATCTATTAACAAATTAACGCATTAACATATTAATACCCAGTATAATTATGCGGACTAAACCCTTTAAGCTCATTTTTAAGTTCGTCAGAAACATTCAACCTGTCGATGAACGCGTGCATACTTTCTTGAGTGATTTTGTTATTTGTTCTTGTTAAATCTTTAAGTGCCTCGTAGGGTTTCGGATATCCTTCTCTTCTTAATATTGTTTGGATAGCTTCAGCAACTACAGCCCAGTTATCTTCTAAGTCTTGCTCAATTGCTTCTTTATTTAACATTAATTTTAAGAAACCTCTTTTTAAAGATTTTAAAGAAATTAATGTGTGTGCAAATGGAACTCCTATATTTCTGAAAACCGTTGAATCTGTTAAGTCTCGTTGTAATCTTGAGATAGGAAGTTTTGCAGATAGGAATTCAAATACTGCATTTGCCATTCCTAAATTTCATTCTGCATTTTCGAAGTCGATTGGGTTTACTTTATGTGGCATTGCTGATGATCCCACTTCGCCTTCTTTAATTTTTTGCTTGAAATAATTCATCGATATATATTGCCATATATCTCTCGACATATCAATTAAAATAGTGTTGATACGCTTGAAATTATCGCACATTGCAGCAAACTGATCATAATGTTCTACTTGTGTAGTATGTTGCGAACGATGCAATCCTAAATTATTGTTTACAAATTCATTGGCAAAAAGTACCCAATCAATTTGTGGAAAAGCTGCTTTATGAGCATTCAAATTACCTGTTGCTCCACCAAATTTTGCAGCGTATGGAATATGAGATAATGCTTTAAGTTGAACTTCTAGTCGCTCTACAAACACTTGCATTTCCTTACCTAAACGAGTAGGCGATGCAGGTTGCCCATGTGTATGTGCCAACAATGAAATATCTTTCCAATCTTCAGCTAATTTTTTAATATGATTAATTAGTGAATGTAATTCAGGCAACATAATCTTTTCTACAGCATGTTTTAAACTTAATGGAATTGCTGTATTGTTGATATCCTGAGAGGTTAATCCGAAATGAATATATTCTAAAGAATCAGTGATATTTAGTTCTTGCAATTTTTCTTTTAAGAAATACTCCACGGCTTTTACATCGTGGTTAGTTGTTTGCTCAATCTCCTTAATTCTTCCAGCATCTCTTTCGTCGTTAAAGCAAATGTAAATTTCTCTTAATTGTATTTCTTGATCCTTTGTAAGAGGCGTGAACCCTTTTAAACCTAGTTTAGATAGGGCTAAAAAGTACTCTACTTCAACCCATACTCTATATTTAATTAGCGCAGACTCAGAGAAATAAGTCGCTAAAACATTAGTAGATTTTCTGTAACGTCCGTCTATTGGAGAGATGGCATTTAAGGTGTGAAGTATCATAATTTCAATTTTCTACAAATTTAGAATAGTTTCTCAATGCCATTAAAATTTCATTCTTTA
>CAZYBY010000142.1:0-12926 GCA_964645385.1 uncultured Sphingobacterium sp. | reverse complement strand
ATACTTGGGTCATTTCAGTCTTCCTAAATTTATAAATTTAATGTACCAAATGGATGTCATCGTTACACAAGTAACTATGGCTATGCATATTTCTGTTGCATTGCAAAAGAAAATGGTACTTATGAATAATATTTTCAATCCATACGAATTTGAATTGTACGGTCGTGGTGAAATTATTTCTCCAGCGAAAACTTGCGAATGCTATTTCAATGGAACATGTACGTTTGGAGAATCTTGCATGAAAGATTTATCACCTGAGCGTGTGTTAACTGCGGTACAGAACTGCTTAGTCTAATGAAAGTTTTACAGCTTACATATCGAGTGCCCTATCCTCCAACGGATGGTGGTGCAATTGGCATATATTCAATTACTAAAGGCCTAGTTGAAAATGGCTGTGAAATTGATTTACTATCGATTAATACTCCGAAACATAGTCAGCCTGCAAATGCAATGTCTGATTTAGTAAATCAGTACGATGTATTCGTTGATACTTCAATATCTCCAATTAAATTACTTGTAAATTTAATTTCAAAAGAAATTCCTTACAATGTTGAACGTTTTATATCTGCTGATGTCAGTTTGAAATTAAAGGAGCTTCTACAAAATAATCAATACGATTATATTCAAGTGGAAGGAACATTTGTTGCGTTTTATATTGATGAAATAAAAAAATACACAAACGCTCCAATATTAATTCGTGCTCACAATATTGAATATGTAATTTGGGAGCGCTTATCTTTTAATGAGAAAAATCCTCTGAAGAAATGGTTTTATAAAAGTTTATCTAAGCGCTTAAAAATATTTGAAGCAAAATATTACAATAAGGCTGATGGTATTGCTGCCATTACTGATCAAGATAAACAACGTTTAATAGAGATGGGTGTTAAATCTCCAATTTCTGTTATTCCAGTTGGAATGATGTTGGGTAAATACGATAAAACGTATGATGTTATTGAAAAGCCAAATACAATTTTTAGTTTATCTGCTTTAGATTGGGCTCCAAATATAGAAGGCTTACATTGGTTTTTCAATGAGGTTTGGGATGAGTTACATCGTCAAAATCCAAGTATTGAATTTCATATTGCAGGAAAGTCCACTCCAGAATGGTTAATGAATCTTCAGAAAGAAAATGTTTTTGTACATGGGTTCGTAGATGATGCAGAGCTTTTTAAAAAATCGTATCAACTAATGCTTGTTCCTTTATTATCCGGAGGTGGAATGCGTGTAAAAATTATTGAAGGCCTAGCTGCTCAAAAATGTATAGTTAGTACGAGTGTTGGTGCAGAAGGTGTTGAATATACTAACGGCCATGATATGCTTATTGCTGATGAACCTATGGAATGGGTTAAATTAATTCAAGAATATCTTGCTAATGAAAATGCAAGAAAAGAAATAGAGCAAAACGCAGTGAAACTTGCTCACTTAAAATACGAGAATAAAGCGGTTACTAGTAAATATATTTCATTCTTTAAAGAAATTTCATCTAAGTAATGAAGATTTTAATAATTACTTCTCGTGTACCATATCCTTTGGAAAAAGGAGATAAACTTAGAATCTTTAATCAAATTAAACATTTGAATAAAGAACATGAGGTAATTGTTTGTGCTATTGATACTGAAAATGCTCAACATAAATCGATCGAAGAGGTAAGAAAACATTGCCATCAATTTCATGTTTTAAGCATTCCGAAGTGGAAAATTCTTTTTCAATTACTTGTTGGATTCTTTTCTTCCCTGCCTTTTCAAGTATCTTATTTCTATAATTCATCTTGCCAAAAACAACTCGATAAAATTATCGAAGATGTACAACCTGATTTTATCTATTCTCATCTGATTCGTACTTCAGAATACGTTAAACATAAACCAATCCCGAAACTTCTAGATTACATGGATGCTTTCTCGATTGGGATAGAGCGTAGAATTTCTAAACAATATTTCTTTTTGAAATGGATTTTCAGAATGGAATTTAATCGTTTGAAAAAATATGAAACTGAAGTGTTTGATTATTTTGATGAACATTCGATTATTTCTGCGAAAGATAGAGAATTCGTTAGCCATCCATCAAAAGAGCGAATCAAAATTATTCCCAATGGAATTGATGCTGCGTTTTTCAAAAAAGTTGAAACGACGAAAAAATTCGATATTCTATTTACTGGGAATATGAATTATCCCCCCAATATTGAAGCTGCAAATTACTTAGCGAAAAAAGTTGTACCATTATTGATTAGTAGATATCCGAATATCAAATTACTAATCGCTGGTGCGAATCCAAATCCTTTGGTAAAATCACTTGCTAATGAAAATGTTGAAGTTAGTGGATGGGTTGATGATATTAGAACTTGTTATAATCAATCCAAAGTATTTGTTGCTCCTATGCAAATAGGCACAGGCTTGCAAAACAAGCTTTTAGAGGCAATGGCAATGCAATTGCCTTGTATTACCTCAGAATTGGCTAATAGCTCTTTAAATGCGCGTAAAAATGAAGAAATATTAGTGGGTACAAATCCAGAAGAATTTGCAAATCATATAGATAGTTTATTGAAAGATGAATTAAAATCTTCAACTTTGGCAAACAAAGGATATGAATTTGTTATTAATACCTATGGATGGGATAAATGCAATTCAATCCTATCAGAATTAATTGAACAAACAGTTCCAAAAAAACAATATAATGAAATTTAATACCATTGAAGAAGCTATCGAAGATATCAAACTAGGGAAATGTGTGATTGTGGTTGATGATGAAGATAGAGAGAATGAAGGCGATTTTCTTACTGCAGCTGCAAATGCTTCGCCCGACATGATTAATTTCATGGCGACGCATGGTAAGGGCTTAATCTGTGCACCAATCACAGAACAGCGTTGCGAGGAATTGAATTTAGACTTAATGGTTGGTAAAAATACGGCTTCTCACGAAACGAATTTTACCATTTCTATAGACTTGTTAGGACATGGATGCACAACAGGTATTTCCGCATCAGATCGTTCTAAAACTGTATTAGCGTTAATAAACCCAGAAATGAAGCCAGAAGATTTTGGCAGACCAGGACATATTTTCCCTTTAATGGCGAAAGAAGGTGGTGTGTTAAGAAGAGCTGGACATACTGAGGCTGCAGTTGATTTAGCTCGCTTATCTGGATTTGAAGAAGCAGGCTTAATTGTTGAAATTATTCGCGAGGATGGTGAAATGGCCCGTTTGCCTGATTTAGAAATCATCGCTAAAAAATTCGATTTGAAATTAATTTGCATTAAAGATTTAATTGAATATCGTTTACAACACGAATCTTTAATTAGAAAAGAAGTAACAGTGAAATTGCCAACTGAATGGGGCGATTTCGATATGATTGCATATACTCAAATGGATACTGGTGAAAATCATTTAGCCATTATTAAAGGTACATGGGAAAAAGACGAACCTGTATTGGTACGCGTTCACTCTTCGTGTGTTACAGGAGATATTTTCGGTTCTTGCCGTTGCGATTGCGGTCCTCAATTACATAAAGCAATGGAGATGATTGAGAAAGAAGGAAAAGGTTGTATTATCTATATGAACCAAGAGGGCAGAGGAATTGGATTGGTTAATAAGTTGAAAGCTTACCGCTTGCAAGAGCAAGGCTTTGATACAGTAGAGGCAAACTTAAAACTTGGTTTCAAAATGGATCAACGCGATTATGGTATTGGCGCTCAAATTATTCGCGATTTAGGTATCACAAAAATGAGATTAATGTCGAATAACCCTACAAAACGTGCCGGTATCATAGGATATGGTTTAGAAATTGTAGAAAATATTGGAATCGAAATCGACGCTAATATTCATAATAAAAGTTATTTAATGACAAAGAGAGATAAGATGGGGCATGCGATTTTGAAAGGAAAATAAATCAGATAAATTCTAAGTATTTAAATTCTAAATTCTAATAAGAATGGCATTATGCCTATTAGGATTTAGAATTTTTTTTTTAGAATTTTATTTCTCTTCCTTTTTAAAAATCTTTCTCATCAATTCTCCGAAGGTATCAAACTCTATACGATAAAACACTCCGACACCTTGTTCTAATTGGTTAGTACCTCTTTTTAATACATCGGAGTTATTATCATTCCGTTGGAAGCCTTTGGCTCTGAAACGTCCATCTTTACTGATTTTATAATCAATGTTAACGTCGCCTGTGATAGCACTTGCATTTGTAGTTTGTTGTGATGTTGTAGTAGAATTTGCTGCTGTATTGATGGATCCATCAATTGTTACTCTATCATTAAATAATCTAAGTGAACCCCCAACTCCGTTTGCTAAATTCAAATCGAAATTTTTAGTAGATACTAAACTCGATAATTGTGAAGTTAAAAATCCGGTGGTAGGAATAAAGTTTGTTCCGTTAGTACTAGTGTTGCTAAACCTTCCGAATACTAGTAAACTTGCAACTTGGTTATTCAAATTATCAGAATTCGCTAAGTATCCCCCAACTTTAGTTAGTAAATTTTGATCCTCTGGGAATCTTAAACCGAAACTAATGTCGGGCGACATTAAATCGTTGAATAGGTTCATTACACATTCTGCTTTTACACGCTGCGTTGAACTGTAAGCATTGGTATCGCTAGGGCTTGCAGAAAGTATTAATGGGTAGATTTGAGGACGAGTTTCGTATACTGCCGTAAAATTTATTTTTGCTTTCAATGGGTCACCACTCCATCTAATCGTTCCGCCTTTATCAACTTTAAATTTTTTACTGATTAAATTTTGTAGGATGAAATTATATTCACCTTGTGCAATTTCATAAGTGCCATACATCTCAAAAGTACCAATGGAATTGATGGCTAATTTCAATGCCGCATTACCAGTACCTTTAATAATTTCACCTGAAGTTTTATCCATAATTAAGAATACTTCAGACTCTTCATCTACCTGCAGATTCATATTCATACTTATGCCAGAAAGATTAATTCTATAATCTTCTTTTTTGCTTTTAAGAGTATCTGTGCTGATGAATCTTACATACGATTGCTTGGAAATAGCACTTGCATCATCTAATGGAATGTAGAATTTAGTGCCAGATTCTGTTTTAGCATTGATATCAATTTTAATATCTTCTATAGGGCCTTTAAATGAAAACGTTCCAGAGCCATATGCTTTGCCATAGTATAATTCATTGTCTTTCGCAGTGGTATTCAAACAAAGTAAATTATTAGCTTGAAGTTTTACGTCAAGATTAAACTTATCAAAATAGGTATGAGATATTAGTCCATTCACTGTTCCTTTATTTCCCTCAGCATCTTTAATTTGAACATTATTCAAGTAAATTTTATTTTCTGATAAACGAATTTGATCAGAAACTTGTAAATCTGCATTTAAGTAATTTACTTTTAATGCTGCATTCTTAAGCGTTAAATATCCATTGATTGTAGGCTCATTTAAACTACCTCTAACTTTTAAATCTGCAGTTGCTTTTCCTCTGATTTTAGAAACATATTCATTGACGAATGGTTCGATAACCGATAATTCAGTTTCATTCATTACAACATCTATATTCAAATTATTTTTAGATTTCGAAGTGCTAATTGTTCCTGCAACACCAAATGTTTTAAGTCGTTTGTTGAATATACTACCATTCAAATTAATGAGTTCCGATTTGGGATCCCAAGTACTATTGAAAAGTAGGTCGCCAATAGAATCTTTATTATAAATTAGATTACTTATGTTGATGTTTGAAATTAAGATACTTTCACTAAGTGCACCATTAATTTTGGTCTTCGCATTTAATATACCTTGAATATTTACTTTGTATTTTTTTAAAATTTGATTGAAACTGTTCAAGCTTACATTTTGAAAATCGATTGATAATTGATCATCAAAATCTTTTGATAAAATTCCTCGAGCACTTAATGTTTGTAGTTTATTTCTTATCTCAAAATCACTAATATAGATCTTTTTGTTCTTTGCAAATTCCACTTGAAAACTATCTTCCAATACCCATTGCTGACTATCAATTAAGATTTCTGATGGAAGGAAATGCAAAATTGGATTCTCGCTGTTGATAGAAAATAATCCATTTAAATCGAGTTGATTTGGAGAGTTTTTATCAGCTAGTTTGATATTAAATTGTATGCTGTCGTTTTTGATTGCATTTGCTATGGCGATGTTGTTTATATTTATACTATCGTTGATGTATGCCTTATTACTTGCAATGTTGAAGTCGAATACGTTTTCATCATTTTCACCATCAATAATTAAATCTTCAAATTTTAGGTAATCATATTTAATATAATCTATACCACTCGATATTCTTAATATATTTTTGTTGGTATTTAAATACCCATCTAAACTTGCTTTTTTAGAGATACTTAGGGCTGGATAAATCAAGTCAGTTAATGGTTTTGCATCAACGATATCTACAAAGAAATTAAAATCTTGATCGTCGTATTTGTTTATTTTTCCAAGATTGTAGCTTGGTAAATATTTTTTCACCACACTTTTTACGGCAGAAAATATAGTGCTTAATTTATATTCACCTTGAATTCCACAATTAATAATATCAGAATTTAAGGATAAACTTTTACCCGTACCATCGAATTTAGAATCGATGACAATATTGTGGAATGTGTAATTCGTATTATCTTTTCTTTCGATTGTAGATTCCTTGAATGTTATGTTCCCAATTACGTTATCCAAACTATTCCCAATGAAATTCACATAGATAATACTTTTAATGTTTAAGCTATCTTTTGTGACGTGTAATGCCCTTAAGTCGAGGTGTTTGACATTGGCATCAAAATCGAATGCAGGATGATTGATATCATTGAAATCTATATTTCCATTGAAATCTAAATCGATATGTTCATCATCAATTTCAACATTACCTATGAAGTTTTTACTCGAAATTTTTCCTTTCCCAAATATGTTTTTATACGAGTATTTGTTTACATATACTTCTTTTACATTCGTTTCTATATCTGCTTTTAAGTTCTGAATGTCGAACCCTTTACCGTCTACTTTTATACTTAAAGTGGTAGGGCCCAACATGTCATTTTGAAGGAACTTGCCCATATCAAATCCAATGGCTTGCACAGTTCCATCGTAAGTTGGAATGTTAGGAATGATATCCATATGAATATCACTTACTAAATTTCCTATTTCAGTTTTTGCTTGTCCATTTACTTTGAAGTTGAACACAGTACCAGTATAATAACCTACGTATTCAATCATTCCAGCGTTCTTAACTTCAACAGGAATTACAGCTGCAGATGAATCTTGGTCGATACCACGAAGTAAATCAGTAATATCATCGTAATTAGTAGTTAATTTCTGAAGCTTTGCATAAAAATCGGTATGATAAATGTCTGGTAAACCTTTGATAGAAATTTCACCTTTAAGTTTAGTAGATTTTCCGGTATATACCTCGATGTCTTTAGATCTCAAATGAGCAACGGTACCATTTACTTTACCGTTCATCATTAACACTTGAGTGTAATTACTAATTGCTGACGCAAAGTATCGAATATCTTTAAAGGAAACTACACTCTGATTGAAATCAGCATACATCCTAACTTTATTTATATAGTCTCCAAAATCCGATAAGGAATCGAATCGCATAGAATAATAATCATGAATATTAGAATGAGGAGTTAATAGTAAGAGGTTAGAAACTTCAATTTCTTGGTCGGTAAATTTCAAATTACCTGAGAGCTTTTCAATTTCAAATCCACATTTCTCCTTTAGACTTATCTTTTTTATTTCTGAACGAATTTCACCATGCCATAAAGAGAAGCTTTTAAATTCAGCATTTAAATTACGAACATGAATATGGTCATAATCGATAACCCCAGGCACTTCGAAAGGTAAGTTAGCATCATCGTAAACTACATCTGCATTAATAATTTTTAAGCTTTTTATTTTAAGATCTAAAGGGATGCTGTCTTTTACAGTTGTATCTGTTGGGCCCGAGAAATAATCGACTAAAAATTGAAGATTGATATTCTTTTCATTTTTATAATATTTTAAATGAATAACAGGCTGATCAAGTGTTAAGGCATTTAAGGTGAATTTCTTCTTATCTAAAATGATAGGACCGATACTCAGTTTAAACTTATGAACAGACAAAAGGGTGTCGGCATGTTGGTCTTCAATTAGTACATCTTCTAATACAATTGTTTTGAAGAACTCGATATCAAGTCCTTTTAATCTTATATTTGTATTAAGTTCTGAAGAAAGATAGCTAGCAACTTTTTGGGCTGCCCAAGTTTGAACACTTGGCAAACGGAAAAGGAAATACAAAATTAGCAGTAAGCTAATAATGCTTCCTAGAACCCAAACTGATATTTTCGCAATCTTTTTTATAATGGATTATTGAGTAATATGTCAACACAAAAAATTATTCTTGGTATAGAATCGTCCTGCGATGAAACATCAGCATCTATTTGCATAGATGGGCGAATTGTTTCAAACGTTACCGCTACTCAGGCCATCCACGAACAATATGGAGGGGTTATTCCTGAGGTAGCTTCGAGGATTCATCAACAAAATATTATTCCTGTTGTCGATTCTGCTATCAAAAACGCTAAAATAAGCAAAAATGATATCAATGCAGTAGCTTTTACACGTGGGCCAGGATTATTAGGAGCATTGTTGGTAGGAACGTCCTTTGCAAAGTCATTTGCATTGGGATTGAACATACCATTAATTGAAATCAATCATATGCAAGCACATGTGCTTGCGCACTTTATCGACAATCCTAAACCTTCGTTTCCATTCCTGTGTTTAACAGTTTCGGGAGGTCATACTCAAATAGTGTTAGTGAAAGATTATTTCGACATGGAGGTTATTGGTGAAACTACAGATGATGCTGCGGGTGAGGCTTTTGATAAAACCGCGAAAATGCTAGGTTTACCTTATCCAGGTGGGCCATTGATTGATAAGCATGCGAAATTGGGGAATGTAAATAGATTCAAATTTACAGAGCCACAAATCCCTGGTTTTGATTTTAGTTTTTCGGGCTTAAAAACTCAAATTCTATATTTCGTACAAAAAGAAAGTAAACAGAATCCGAATTTTGTTGCTGAAAACATTAATGATATTTGTGCTTCAGTTCAGAACAGAATTATTAGTATATTACTTAATAAATTAGAAGCTGCAGCTTTACATTTAGGTATAAAGGATATTGCAATTGCTGGAGGGGTGTCGGCAAATTCAGGTTTAAGAGAAGCCTTACAAACCTTAGCAAATAAGCATCGATGGAATACATTTATTCCTGCATTTGAATATTGTACAGATAATGCTGGTATGATAGCTATTGCAGGTTATCAGAAATTTTTAAAAGAAGAGTTTGTAGGGCAGGATATAGCACCTCTAGCTCGATATAGTATTTAGTAGTACCCCTTGTATAATATCATTATTTGAATATCTAATAGTCAAGTAGTCTAGAAATCAAATTTTCAAAATATGTTACACTACGTCATCTCAGCACTTGTTGCAATCATTGCTATTGAGCACATTTACATTATGTACATGGAAATGTTTGCTTGGGAAACCTTAGGTAAGAAAACATTTAAAGGTGCAATGCCCGATGAACTGTTTAAGCCAACAAAAACATTAGCCGGAAATCAGGGCTTATATAATGGATTTTTAGCAGCGGGTTTGATTTGGTGTTTGTTGATCTCAGATCCAAATTGGCAAGCCAATATTGCCTTGTTCTTTTTGAGTTGTGTTAGTATTGCTGGTATTTATGGAGCATTCACTGCATCAAAAAAGATCTTCTATGTTCAAGCTTTACCTGCTTTAATTACGATTGCTATAATACTCTACGCAATATTGTAAAAATTACTTTGCTCTATGAAAACATTAAATGAAAAGATTCTTGCAATTACCATGTTGATTGAAGAAAAGCATCCCGAGTTATCGAAGTTTTTACTCGAGATGCCTATTACAATTCCAGATGTCGATCATCCAAAAGTGGATGATGAAATGCTTCAAAATTATTATCAATCGCTTTGCGATTTATTAACAGAATACGAAATCGAACATCCGTTTTAATCTTTTAATTTATGATGATGACTGAAGAATATAAATGTTTGTCGTTCTTCAATACGATATTATAAACACCTTGATTTAATTCAGTTTTAATGCTGTTTTGAGTATTACTATCGAATGTGCTAAGTTCGATTATTTGACCAATACTATTGGTTATTTCTACTGTATAAATTCCTTTTGATAAACTATTGATATCAATGTTAAACTCACCATTATTAGGGTTAGGATAGATGTTTATTTTTTGGTATGCGGAAGAGTTGATACCTTCCCAATAGCAATAAATAATTTCAGAAGTATCAGAAACACATCCGTTCGAATCTATAACAATACTGAAATAATTGCCAAAGCCATATTTTTCAATATCTACAAAATAATCTTTTTCGTTAGTTAAAAGCACGTTATCGTGATACCAATTATTACCTAATAAAACATTTGATAAAAGTGAAGGATGAAAGTTAGTTTGAGCAATAAAACCGAAAATAATAGAAGGCGTTTCTGCTGAGCTTACATAAACAACTACCGTATCAGTAGAACTACAACCATTAGAATCGATACCAGTTACAGCATACGCAGTGGTTTCGTTTGGCATTACCACTACGCTTGAAGTATCCCCAGCGCCTTGATCCCAGAAAAATTGTTGAGCACCTGAAGCGTTTAATACTGCTGCAAACCCTTTGCATATATGGACATCCGGGCCTGCACTTACATTAGGTAAATTACTGATGATAATATTTTGTCCATTATCATTACTAACTATAGAAGGGTTATTAGCTGATATTCTAATTCTATATGCATTTCCACTAGCAATAGAATGTGGAATTACACAATTCACCACATCAATTAAATTAGAAGAATTTAAAGTTCCAATAACAGTTGCATTATTAAAGCTACCGACATTGTCGGATAATTCTACGGTATAAATATTATTTGCGTTTATTCCTCCATTAACAATGAAGTTTACATTGATAACTGCACCTTTACAAACTTGAGTTGAATTGAAATTTGAAATGCTTATAGTACTCACAGGTGAAGTACAATTCATCGTATGTGAACCTAAATTAGTAGCTACATCTACAGAATCTACTATCCATTCTGTTCCTAATGTTGGGAAACCTGAAGTAGGCATTACAGTTACACCACCTGTTACAGATGCATTTCTAATAAGAGTATGATTTAATGTAGAGTTAGCACCTGAAGTCCATGCTGTGCCTGGATCTTCGCCAACACGACCTATGATATCAAGAATAGCACTTGTAGAAACTCTAGATAAAACGATAGCATCATCACCATTAAAGTTTGTAACGCTAGATATCGTAGCAGTACCAGTATAAACAGTAGCTGCAGAATTTTTCAATACTAACACCTGATTGTTTAATAATGTTCCAGATAATGTTTGTGTTGAAGTAGCAGTACTTGTGCCATTGGCATATAAACTAATTTTATAATCAGTTAGATTTACATCAGCTCCAGTACCATTGTATAGTTCTAAATATTTATTATTCGAAGTCCCTTCTAAATATTCTGAAAAGAAAAGATCACTTGCGCATCCACTTATACTTACGGCTTTTACAACGTAATGTTGAATTGCACTTGAAGTATTTTGAGTTAAATCATCAGTTGCATTAATTCTGTAGTAAATAGTATCTCCTAGAGCACTCCCTGGTATAGATGTGCTTGTCATGTAAGTGCTACCAGAAGTTAAACTCATACTGATTGTATGACTTAAATTTATGCTATCTGTTCCCCAATTTAGATTTGCAGAACTTACTGAGCCATCATCAGTAATTGAAGCAGTAATGCTTACAGGACTATTAACCGTTGGATTAGCTGGTATTCTGGTAATATTGGTAATACTTGGAGGTGGAGATAATGGTGTTCCAACCGTAAATGATTGCACAGAACTTGTTGCTGTATTAGAAGCATTATCGGTAGCTTCAATTTGAAAATATACGATAGTTCCATTTAATTGCCCGGGTATAGCTGTGCCGTTTGTCCATGTATTATTAGGGCCAGCAGACATGGTAAGTGTATTAGTTAATGAATTCAAACTAGTACCCCATTTTAAATTTGCAGAACTTACCGTACCATCATCTGTAATAGTAGCAGTAATATACGTTGCTACACCAATGCCAGGAGATGTTGGAGTTTTAACAATATTTGTAATGCTTGGAATAATGCTACAATATGTTCCTCCGGGCCATATTAAACATACGTATTCAGGATGGTCGATAAAAGGATTTCTATTTCCTTGAATTCCATAAATCGTATTATTTCTTGCTATTTCTTTAGCACTAACAGGATCTTGTTGATTCCATTTTTTCATTAACTCAAGTGCCCAAGGTTTTAAGTTAGCACCAGTAATCATATCGTTTGTTAGCCAACCTGTATCTTCAGTATAATATCGAGTACACATATAGAAATATGTACGAGCAAAATCGCCTTTATATTCATCAATTGGTTCGAAAACAATACCAGTATAACCAGGGAAAGAACAAGGACCTAGTTTACTTCCATTTAAAGAAGTCGTGGTAGGTGTTGATACTTCTCCATAAGGATAGTTACTTCTTAATCCATTTACTTTTCCATCCGTAGGATAAACATGAAATAAATCTGAAACCATCGGACTACTGCTGTTAAACCAACTTTGCGGCCAAGAGTGCTCGCGGTTATAGCAATCACCCTCATTAGAATAATTACCACAGGTTTGAGAGAAATTAAATTGATAAGGAGGCGTTCCTCCGGGTACATCCGAATACATATCCCATACTTTACCATTGGGTTTTACATCTGTAGTTTGGTAATAAGTATAAAGTGATGAATAGGATTTTACAGTGTGGTTGTCAATTATCAAATGCAATGCGGATCTTAGGGGTGTTCCTGAAAGTCCTACTGCTGAATTATAATAATTA
>CAZYBY010000141.1:0-4791 GCA_964645385.1 uncultured Sphingobacterium sp. | reverse complement strand
AAAACGCTGAGAAATACTACACTTTGGCTAAATCATTAGGTGCTCAAAACAATATCAACTTAGGTAACTTAAAAGTTCGCACAGGCGATTATGCTGCAGCTACTTCATACTATGGTTCTGCAAACGCTTGTAGCTACAACGCAGCTCTAGCAGCTACTTTAGCAGGCAACTACGATGCAGCTAAGAAAAATGCTGATTGTGCTACACAAGATGCAGAAACTTTCTATTTAAAAGCTATCATCGGTGCTCGTACTAATAACTTAGATATGTTAACTACAAACTTAACTCGTTCAATTCGCGAAAACTCAGCAATGCGTGCTCGTGCTACAAAAGACATGGAGTTTAAGAAATATATGGATACTGACTTATTTAAAGTAGCCGTAAAGTAATTCGATAAATGTTATAAAAAAAAGCCCCGAGCTAGTGATAGCTTCGGGGCTTTTTTTATTTGGACCTCCTGTTACGATAGGTATTGTATTTCGATTTAGAGTGAAATTAGGAACTTCATTGTATCAACTCCATCAGCATAATCCATCCATCCTGGGTTTTGACTTTCTCCGAAGCTAACAATTTGGTTGTTTAAACTTATGGTTTCAGAAGTAACCACACATTGGATTTGATCTTCAATTGATTTTAGTTGCTCTTCAAGCTCATCTAATTTATCATAATATTCGAAATACAAGACCGATAGAGGAGCTTGCATAGATTCACTTTCTTTTAATAACAAAAATCCATTATCCAGATGATGTTCTCTGTTTACTAAATATATCGATTTGTAATAATTATAGTTATTCAGGTACTTGCTCTGATCTCCAATATAATTAAATACCTCTAGGGCATCTAATAATGGACTGAAATTATAATCTCTTGGAACGTATAACTTAGATACATTTCTGCATCCTTGTCCGTAATACCTAAAAATATCTTCGCCTAAATTCACAAAATCTCCTGCCTGTTCTTTTCCATTTAGAATAGCTACACTGTTTCTGTTTTTTCGAATAATGTTTGGAATCTTGCCAAAATAATACTCAAAATGTCGAGCCGAATTATTACTTCCTGTTGCAATTATAGCATCAATAGAATTCATTCTATCTTCATATATAATTCTATCCTTTATACTTGGTTCATATGAGATTAGTATGTTTAATAAAGATTTGATGAGTACTTGATCCTGTGACGACATTTTGATTTGAGCAATATTCCCCGAAAGCAATACACAGCAGATATCATGAAACCCAACCATAGGGATATTCCCCGCTAGAATTAAACCGATTTTTTTAGGCTCAACATTATTGATGGTATAATGGCTTAACCATTGCTCTAATTCTTCTTTTTCTAAAAGCTTAGCCCAAGCATTTAGTGCGTGTTTAGTTTCATTCTGACTGAACCATGTGTTATTATGATACGCCCTTTCTACTAATTCATCTATTTCTGAGGAGTTGTTTCGTATATAATTGCCCAATGAAATAAAGGCATTTCGTAGATTTTGTGTCATATTCATATTTTTTAAACCAAAAAAAGGTTTATGTGTTATATTTGCAGCGCAAAAATATAGAATTACAAATACAATGGCTATTATTATTACTGATGAGTGTATAAATTGTGGGGCATGCGAACCAGAATGTCCAAATAATGCAATATATGATGCTGGTGCCTCTTGGAAATTTTCTGAAGGTACTAGTTTAAAAGGAATTATCGATTTTGGGGGTGGCGATACTATTGATGCTGATGCAGTTCAAAAACCTATTTCTGATGAAGTTTATTATATCGTTCCTGATAAATGTACAGAATGCGTAGGTTTTCATGATGAACCTCAATGCGCTGCAGTTTGCCCAGTGGATTGTTGCATAGACGACGAAAACGTTAGAGAAAGTAAAGAAGAGCTTCTTGAAAAGAAAAGTTGGTTACACCAAGAATAAAGTATTAAGGGGCATTTCGCCCCTTTTTTATTATATTTGGGTACATCAATACCCAAATATTATGAAAACTAAACTAATTTTAATTTGTGCGTTTTTCATTTTAAGTAATTCAACTCTGTTTGCCCAAACAGATTCTGTGAAAAGTAGCACACCTCAAAAAATCTTTACACCATATTCACCTGCGCCAAAACCAAAAAAGGAACCTGTTAATCTCGCAGGCCCTCGTGTCGGTTTTACGTATATTGGTCCTGGTAAAACAGCTGATTTTCTTACAAACGATCTAAAAATGACTACTTTCTTTACTCAGTTCGGCTGGCAATTCGAACAACAGTATTTTGCTTTAGAAAGTGGAGTGTCAGGATTAGTTGAATTTGTAGGATTGATTGGTGGCTTAGAACAAGGAAAATTTTTACCAAGTGCAAGTGGACTTATCGGAATTAGAAATGCAAGAGGTACTGAGTTCGCCTTCGGCCCAAATTTATCATTAAGTGGTGCAGCATTTGTTTTTGCATTCGGACATACATTTCAAACAGGAGATTTGAATTTTCCTGTTAATTTTGCAATAGTTCCTTCTTCAAATGGTATAAGAATGAGCCTCCTAAGTGGATTTAATGCTCGTAGATAATTTTATGGAAAACGCTTTTGGTATTTGTCATTTATCAGTTGTCCCTCTTCGTTTAGAACCTTCTGATCGCTCAGAAATAATATCTCAACTTCTATTTGGTGAGTGCTTTGAAATATTAGAAAAACAAGATAAATGGTCTAAGATAAAGTGTTTGTGGGACGATTATGAAGCATGGATTGATAATAAACAATTTGTATCCGGATTATCTCAAAATGATGCTAATTCTTCTTTAAGAGCTAATGTTTTAATAGATAGAATTGCGGAAATTGAATCTAATAATTTCAGTTCTTATTTGTCTATTGCCAGTACAATTAATTTAGATGTACTTTCTAAATATTCTCCCAATATAAAATTTAGGCTTAGCGGAAGAGCAGTTGAGATGGGAACCAAGGGGATTAATACAGTTCCAGTTCTAGCACAAAGTTGGATCAATACACCATACTTGTGGGGTGGTAGATCCATATTTGGAATCGATTGCTCCGGATTTACTCAAAATGTGTTTAAAATGCATGGTGTTCGTCTAAAAAGAGATGCTTATTTACAAGCTGATCAAGGTACACTTGTGAATTTTGTAGAAGAGGCATTGCCAGGCGACCTAGCGTTTTTCGATAATGATGAAGAGAGAATAATTCACGTAGGAATAGTTCTTGAAAATCAACAAATTATTCATGCCTCAGGCCATGTAAGAATAGACAGACTGGATCATCAAGGAATTTTCAATATCGATACCAAAAAGTATTCTCATAAATTAAGAATTATAAAAAGAATGATATAATTCGAAGGTTCGAAGTTCCGAAAGTCTGAAGGTTCGAATTATGATAGAATTGAGAATCAATAACACTGTCGTCAATTAGTCAATCAATCAACCTAACTGCCAAACCATAATCATTTTATCATCTCCTGCAGAAATCAGATAATTTTCGAAGCTTGTGTAGGCTAAGGTATTAACAGATTTTATATGACCTTCATTTCTATTTGAGTCGCCAATTGCTAATAAATCATAAGTGTTTGCATCCCAAACTTTAATGCTTTTATCCATACTAGCCGTGATGTATTGCGATTTATTAGATGCAATTACAATGCTGTTTATAGCATACATGTGAGCAGGAATATTATGAGTAATTCCCTCGTGCCATACTTTTAATTGCGCATCTCTTGATCCAGATAATAATCGATTATTCAACAAGTCATAACTAAGAGAAAATACAGGTAGAGTATGTTCTTCGTCTGATTTTGTAACTCTTTTATTTCTGATAGAATAATGATAAATGCGATTATCTTTCGACCCTAAAAATATTGTATCATTTCCATCAAAAGCAATGCTTCTAAGGGCTTGGTCCGATATTTTAATTACTGAAATAATTTCTAGTTTCTCTAAGTCGAAGATTCTAAGATTTCCATCTTCTGATGTAAAATATAATAGAAGCTCAATAGAAATTAATCCGAATATGGGTTGAGATGTTAACTGTTTTTGAAAGACGAGCTTCTGTTCAATAAAATTAAATACACTGATTTGCCCGAGTCTATCTCCAGAAATTAGTAGGGGTAAGGATGATGGGCAATGTAAAGCATAAATACTTGCTCTAGTTTTGAACATCACTTTAATGGGAGATAGATTTTTCAAGCTCCATTCAACTACAGCTCCTTCGCCTCCTCCAGAAAAAAGAATATGAGGTTTTTGAGAAATACAAAGTGCATAAATTGGATGTTCGTGGCCTTCTAAATTTGCCACTTTGGAAAGAATACTCATTAAAAATTAACTAATGCCTGTAAGTTCCAATTTTTAACCTCTTCAATGCTGATTTTGTTTTCGTAAATAGCTTTTCCAATTACAACTGACTCTAAATTTGCAGTTTGCAAAGATTGAACATCTTCTATACTGGTAATTCCACCTTGAGCAATTAGTTTAACAAATGGAAATTTTGATTTGAAACTTTTGTATAATTCAACATTAGAACCATTTAATTTTCCATCATTTCCGATGTCGGTGCATAAGAACCTGAAATATCCTAAGCCTACGCATTTATCTATAAAATCAATTGGTTTAATATCTGAGGCCTGCTCCCAACCACTATGCATTAGTTCACCATTTAAGGTATCAACAGCTATTATAACTTGGTCTGAACAAGAATTCTTACCACAAATTTCCTTACTTAACTCTTTCAAAAATCCTTCATCAGTAATTGCTTTAGTACCAATTACAACTCTATGAAATCCTGCATCAATTAACTCTTTTACTTTTTCAAT